>JAQCCA010000011.1 GCA_027621155.1 Pseudomonadota bacterium
TCAAGGCTGAAAATGACCAAAAGCAAGAAGTATAAAGAGATTCCAACGGCTCTGACCGAAGATCAGTTTAATGAATTTATCTGTGAGCACCTTACCAGCGGAGCTCGAGGTCCATCAACAAAACTGCCATTTTTTAAAATATTTAACTACATCCTGAAATTTTTACATATGGGGTGCCAATGGAAAACGCTCCCTATTGAAAAGGCAGATGATGGTAAGCTAGAGATACATTATACAAGTGTTTATAGGCAATTTAGGCGGTGGGAAAAAGATGGTTGCTTTGATCTTATATTTTGCCATTCTGTACAAGCCTTACATGATAATGGCAAGCTTGACACGACAGTAATTCACGGTGATGGCACTAGCGCTGCCGCAAAAAAAGGGGCGACAACATTGGCAGAAATGGTCATAAACATCTCACTGGTGATAAAGTTGTGGCTTTTTGTGATAGAAATGCAAATGTACTTGCACCATTTATCGCGGCACCTGGTAATCGTAATGAATCACCTTTATTTCCAGAGGCGCTGCAATCATTGAAGAAAACATCTAAAGCAGTCGGTTTTGCAATGGATAAGTGTGTCATGAGCCTAGATGGTGGATATGATAGTCAAGCCAATAGGAAGTTAATTTTTAACCATAACATGACCCCTAATATTAATGAAAACAAACGTAATCGTAAAAAGACAAAGCGTGGCAGAAAGCGCTTATTTGACGAAAGTATTTTTAAAGAGAGATTTGAGACGATTGAGCGTGTATTTGCTTGGGAAGATAAGTTCAAGCGTTTGTTGATGCGGTTTGAACACATTAGTAAATTGCATTACGCGTTGAAAACAATTGCATATACAATGATTAACTTGCGTCATTTTACTCAATAGTCAACTCTCACTTTACGGACAGTTGGATTTTTAAATTTTGGCGTGGTTTGCCAGAATATTTCACGCCTTCTAATCAGGATAAATGATTTAATTTAGTACAATATTGATTGCTTTTTGCCAACCAATGAAAATAACATAAAAACTTGTCTTTGAAATTCAGATTTATAAATATTTTGGTGGTCAATATTAAGGCAACTTGCAATGAGTTGTACGCATTCAAAGGCGAGAATGTTCAAGCGATTTTAGATCGATGGGCAACTACTGAAAAAATCAAGTTTGATTTATCTGATACGCCAAAACAGCTATTGGAAGTGATAATGCCAGATAACCAGATTTTTAAAGGTGTAGTATTAAGTAAAGATTCAGACGATAACGCAGTCGGTGAACTCATTAACCAAGCCATTGTTTTGTTAAAGCAGCAGCAGCAACAATCAAGCTCAATTAAGTAAGGATTCGCTATGCTGGAAAATGGTAATCAATTAATGTGGAATATTTATGGCACAGTAGCTGATTTTAGCTGTGTCGGTGATATTGAGATTAAAACAATAAAGCACACTGAAGCTTTATCTAAAGATCAAAAAATACAGGTGATTTATCACAAGCAAGGTGAAGACAAAAAAGTGCTGCATATCCCGCAGCATGTTAGCCATCTGTATCCGGTGATTTTACAGGATAAGCCACGCCTTGTGCTTTATGGTAATTTCAATTCAAGCACAGGTGATTGTCACTATATCATCGAAGAAAGACAGCTAAAATCTGATCAAGCCAAAGAGGCTAAAAACAACAAAGAAACCAAAGAAGCTCAAGCGTTCAAAAAGAAAAAAAGCAAACTGGCTACGTTGTTTCATGTCTCAACACTGTATATTTTTAAGGATATGTTATCCATTGGACGCAAGGTCAAGCGTGTTGCTTATAAGCCAACAAGTATAACCTCAAGCGTTGTTAAAGAAATGCGTGACGTTAAACCGTTGTTTAGTCTGCCTGATTATGAAAAAGATCAACGGTTTTTAGAGCAATTTACCGATGAGCAATCACAGAAATTGACGCGCATGTACACGTGGCTCACGGCATTGTTTATTTTTATCCCATACCCTTATTTGTGGTACTACGACCTTTATGGCAAAGGAATGGGTTTGTTTTTTATTGGGATTATGTACTTCTTAGCGTTGATGTGTGTAAGAGCCAGATATGAAGCCAAATATAAGAAACGCACTAATGTGTTTGAGTTCTTATGGAAAATGGTGACGTGGAGGTTTATGTAATGATCGCAATAAATGAGATGTTAAATCACAAGCCAACCTCAAAAATCAGTCACAGCGTAAAGCGTTTTATGGCTAAAGCCATTGAAAACGTATGGCTTAACTTTGTTGTACGCAAAAGCAAACATAATCACAATATCCGGAAAGCGCGAAAGGTCATGAAGTTACTTAACAAAGAAGAATTTAGAGCGTCTGCACCTAAGTTTTATAGCTATGTTCGCAAAATTGATCCGCTTGTCTTTGAAGAATTACTGCTTTATTGCTTTGCCGTTCGAGGATTCACAATCAAGCGTAACACTAAATACACCGGTGATGGTGGAGTGGATGGCATGGTCAAGCTTGGTGAAAATAAGAATATCTACAATGGTGGCGAATGGTGGCTCATTCAGGCTAAACGCTATAAAAGCCATATTAACCCGCAACACATCAATGATTTTAAGCAGGTGATTGATCAGCAGCGTTGTGCCGGAGGTCTTTTTATTCATACCGGCAAGACAGGTGATAAGTCGTATCAACACTTAGGTGCATCTCAACATAAGCTGCAATTAATCAGTGGTGCCAAGTTGCATCAATTGATTTGTTATGCGTTAGATAGGCAGTGGTGAAGTGTATGAGAAAAGTATTCAATGAATCAAAAAAAAACACTTTATGGTTGATGGGTTTTATTTTACTTTTCATATCTTTTAGTGTGTCTGTTGCAAACTCAACAACAACTAATTACCCCTCTTGCAATTTGATTGAAAATACACTCAATACAACGGGTGATTTCAAAACAAAGCAAGACGGTATTAATGCGATGCAAGATTTAATTAATCAGCAGCAGCAAAACCTCAATGCACTTGAAGATCAATATAAAAATGATCCTACTTCGGTTAGTCAAGACACTATCAAAACTTATAAAAATGAGCTGAAGCGTTATAACGCAACACTTGACTGTTTGAATAAAGTTGACGAAAAAACATGGTCAGAGAAACATGATAATGAGAGTTCGTCTGGTGGTCATTCACAAGATGATTCAGGGCACTCAAGTGATAGTGGAGGTGGGAGCGATACGCCAAATCCACCAAAACCTAATCCACCATACAACCCATCAGGCGGAGGAGAACACAATATGAATTTTGATGATTTGTCGCAGAATCATGGCTTTGTTTATGATGTTATAAAACTCATTTTTGGTAACTTCATCGGGCAGTATGGCGGAGGAAGTGATAACGCAGCTCAAATGTACAACATCATCACACACCTTGGTTGGTGGGCATGTTGGGCTGCCATGATACTCGCAGGTATCATCGTTCTCATTAAGGCATTTAATTTTTACCGAGTAGCCGAAGATCCAAGCATGCAGGGTAAAAGTCAAATCACGATGTTTTTGATGTTAGGCGTGGTGATAATGATCTTATTTCCGGCATCACCCAGTGGCTCATTGATGCAGAATATTGGTGCGGTTAAAGTGCCTTTGATGGGTGATGCGTTCGCGAATATGGTTTATAAAAGCACTGTTACTGAGATGCTAAAGCCACCGCAACTGGCAAATACCGATGTCAACGCCAGTAAGATTGCTAATCAAATATTTACCGCAGAGGTGTGCGCTTTTGGTGTTCAGGCACATTCAGAGGATCTTAATCCGCAGCTAAAGGATGTCTACAAAGATGACAAAGAAATTGTGCCTGTAGAATCCAGTTTAGACATTGCCTATGGATTGAGCAACACCAATCAAATCCTCTATAAAACAACACAGATGAAGCTCAATGTGTCTGATTATTCAAAACTCAGCAAGGTTATGTTTTCGCCAAAAGTTAGTACCAACTTTATTGGTCAGGGTTTTACACAAGCAACATCCGATGTCTGTGGTACGTTGATATTCCCAGAAGAAAAGTCAGGCACTACGGTATTTGACCAAGTATCACAACAACAAAGTGATGAGCTAAAAAAATCGATTGTTAATCTGGTCAATAATCTTGCTCCGGCAGCGCAATTAATGCAAGTAGTTAGTCAAAACAATATCAACATGGAAACCAACAACAAAGACGATGTGCAAAGAGCTATCGCTGAGATAAGAGATCGCTACTTTCAAGCAGTGAAAACTTATATCAGTGAAGTTAAATACATCCCGCAGAGTATCAACGTCAATGTATTGAATAATAGCGATATGAAGCAGTTTATCGATGACTCTGGGTGGGGGTTGGCAGTGCTATGGTGGAAGTTATTGGCTGATACGCAGTCGTCATTTATTCAAAATGCCAATGCGTTTAATAACTCAATGTCAGCTAAGACGATTCCGGTGTGTGCGGATAAGTCGAGCTTTGCGCTGTTAAATTACTTCTTCGGGGATAAATATTGCGTACCTAAAGATTACTACGATACGATGGCAAGAAACTTGAAGGTAATGAGTGATAATATCAATGCTCAACTTGCAGTTGAGTCGTCAGCTAGTGGCGGGTTAAAGCAGGATGCATCAGCGGAGTTTAGCTCGATTTGTAGTGCTTCTGGGTGTTCGTTTGAGTCAGTTGATGGTTGGTTAGGAGGGATGTTGAGGTGGGTTCTGAAACGCTCAACAGATTCACAATTGTATAGTCAAGGGATTGGTGATAAACAGTTAAAAGATATTGTTAATTTCAACAATCAGCAATCAATCTTTGATGTGGCTAGTAAGTTGGGTTCCTCTTTATCAGCTTGGAGTACAACTCTTTTTGGTTTAGGATTTAGTGCTGAAATGGGTGCTTCAGTTTTAGATGGTGCTAGCAAAACAGTTGCCGGATTTTTTGGTGGCGCATTAGCCACTCAATGGTTGTCGGGAACATTGCATTTGATCTCGAATTTTCTATTAAATGGTGCTTATATGCTATGGGCATTAGCGTGTAGCTTGCTAGTGATGTTGCCATTTATGCCCTTAATTATCTGGGGTGTCTTGTTACTATCCTATTTTATTATGCTGATTGAAGCCTATATCGCGATTCCACTAAGCACTGCATTATGGGTGGTTGAAGATCAAACCTTTATATCAGGGCGATTGATTCGTACCATTATGATGATCTCGGCGTTATTCTTACGACCATTTTTATTTGTGGTCGGCTTGGTGGCAGCCTTTGTATTATCACCTATTGCGCTGATGATATGGAACATAATGTTCTTTTGGGGAAGTACGCTATTAACGACATCAACTTTTTTAACGTCTTTATTTTTGATAGGTATTTATACAGCAGGGCTGCTTAAATTTACGATGATTACCTACAATGTTGCATTCATCATACCAGACAAAATATTGCAATGGATGGGATCAGGGTTTGGCGATGTTTCTGCCTTTGGATCTCCGGCTGACTTTAGTTCAATGTCTGGTGGCTCTGGAGGTGGAGGCTCTGGAGGTGGCGGTGGAGCTACCTCAATAGCTAGTCAAGGTGCCAACAGAATTGCTAAAGCATGGTCAGATAAAAAAGAAGAACAGAAGAAAGAAAGTGAAAAAGGGGGATCACCTTATGGTGGCGGTGGTAATGTTAAGGTCAATGGACAATCTCAAAACAACTTAACATCCGCTGCTGTTTTAAGCTCCAATGCCAAGTCTCCAGACTCTTATAATTTCTAGTTCTTGATGAAACGTTTTAGATAATGCTGTTGTTTTTATTATTGTTATTATTACCAAAGTTCAATGAGTCAAAACCGCTATAGATTTGTTGGTGTGCGGTATATGCCATATTATTAGTTGCCTGTGATATATTATTAGCTGTCTGGTTGACAGAGCTAATGGCAGAAGATAGCTTTTCATGTTGACGTTCAAATGCTTGTCTAATATTTGGTGTGTTTAAAATGGTTTGTTTGGCTTTATCAATAAGTTGCTTTTTTGCTGTAGATGACATTTTCCTAAGTGCATTTTTATAGTTATTTAGTCCGATAGATCTTTTTTTGAATTCATCTGAACTTGCAAATAAGACATAACCTATAGAATGTTTAATCAAATGTATTAAAGAAAATAACGCCCACAAAGCACCAAGAATACCTAATAATATGGATACTACAACGAGCCAGTCTGGCATAACTTTCAACAAATAGGATGTTTGCCCTACAATTTTCCCATTGATAGATGGGCTAAATAACAAATATAAATATAGAAATAAAGCGGATCCAATAATGACCGACCAAATAGACAATTTAATTACACCTGTCCTTTGCTTAATAAACAAATGATTAATCGCCAATCTCACCATATCGTGACCGTAAAGCTTTGTACCATCCTTGTCGTAGTAAAGTTTGTTTAAGTCGAAGTTTTCCATTTTCGTTCTCCGTTTAAAAATCGTTTTCATTATAAATAATATCATCATCGTAACGAAAGCTATATCAAAAGAGTGAAAAAGTCAATAATAATACCTTAAAATACTTGATAAAATATTATTAGGTACTATATTAAGTATTAAGCTAATAAAATTAGGTCTCTATATGCTAGCGACAGAATACGAAATCCCAGATAAAACGCTATCTGACAAGTTAACAGCAATGGTCATGCGTCTATTTGAACATTGGAGTCTTACTTATAATGAGCAATCACATCTATTGGGTGTTTCAAGTCGTACAAACTCGACCATAAACCGATATAAAAAAGGATTGGCGCACATACGATTTGATCGTGACAGTTACGATAGAGTGCGCTATCTGTTGGCTATCCATCAATCACTAAGAAATATATTTCAACTAAACAAAGACTTGGCGTATGCATGGATGAAAACAAAAAACAAGGCTTTTGATAATCGATCGCCTATCGATGTGATCGTTGAAGATGGGTTTTTAGGGTTGGTTGATGTCCATAATTATCTAGAGAACTATAAAACATGCTAAACGTGTTAAACAGTATAAGTGCATTTAATGATCGTTTATATAGGAACACAATTGGCTTAAAACTAGGCTTTAACCCTTTTGATGATTTAAGCGATAACCCAGAAGACTGGGAAGAAGCAGAAAATGCTGTGCATTATGTACAGCGATTTAACTCAAGTGATTTGCAGCATAATGCCATAGATTATGTTTTTAGCCTGAGGACATGGGAGCCGTCACGATTTAGTGATGGTAGTTTTCCTGTTTGGTATGGTTCGGTAGACTTAAACACTACATTTTACGAGACAGCGTATCATTGGAAAAAGTTTTTATTTGATGTGCCTGATTTACTCAAAAATTCAAACGAAAAAGAGATTAAACAAGTAAGAACGGTATTTAATGTAAGCTGCCAAGCTTTAGCAATCGATTTAAGAGAAAAAGCATGCGATTATCCTTTTTTAGTTGATAGCGAAAATTATGATAAAACTCAGCGTCTAGGTATGGTTGTACATGAGAATGGTATTCCTGCTTTGCTCACAAAATCGGTACGGCATGAAGATGGAGTCAATTTAGCTATTTTTCAGAAAAATGTATTAAAGAATCCATCATTTTTTGATGATTATGTTTATACTATTAATGCAAAAAAAATAGGAAAAATCACCGTCACACGAAAAATTGACAATAATTTCATGTTGGAAATTAGTTGATGTTGGTAAAATATAATTAAGTTAAAACACGAGGAATAAAAATGGCATCAAAAACACTCGCAAAACTTGAAGAAGAATTGCAGGATTTAGAGAAAAAACGTGCAGCAATTAATGTTAAAGTCAAAGAGAAAAAAGACCAAATCTCTCATAAAAAGCGTGTAACTTTGGATAAAACTTTAGGCAATCTAAACGAAGAACAAATGGCTTTTTTAATCGAGTTAGCTGAAAAAGCAGATGAAGAAAAAATCAAGACGGTTAAAGAGCTTTTAGGCTAACAACCATTGAATAGCTTTATCTCTTTCAATAAAGCCTTTTTGATCAATTTTATCAAAGCTAAACTTTTGAAAAATAAACTGAACCTGACGGCTGAATTTACATATTTGGTTTTTAATTGTCGTTGTTAGATTGGTCGCGTTTTCTAGCACTAAAGCGACTTTGGCATTTTGAGGAATTTTGACAGAAACAGCATAATCGGCAAAGCTATTTTTATTGAAAGACTTGTACCACTTGCGATTTTTGACCATGATTAAAATTCTATTCGATTGGTTAAGTGATATTTGCTGAATTGCTGCGTCTACAAAATCTCTAAAATTGGCGTTTTTGTCAAAATCAAAAATGATCTCTAAAAAATTATTTTGGTTGATTGTTTGCATGAAAAAACCTCAGAACGGAATATTATCGTCATCAAAGTCAGGTATTGTGCTTGCCATATCTTCAGGCGTTGGAAAGCTCCCTTGGTGATTGCCGTTCGATGGTCTTGCTCCTTTTGCCTTAGCATAGTCATTATTCGGCTGCTGTAATTGGCTGCCTTGAAAGTTATTCATTGGCTGATTTGATGGCGTTGCGATATGGTTTTGCTCATAGCTTGACGTTGGAGGTGTATGGCTTCCTTGCGAATTACCACCCATCAACTGGATTTCATTAGCCACAATCTCAGTGGTATAACGGTCAGCGCCAGTTTGATCTTGCCATTTATTCGTGCGAATACGCCCCTCAACATAGAGTTGACTGCCTTTTTTACAGTATTGCTGCACAACTTCTGCCATTTTGTTGAAGATCACAACACGGTGCCACTCGGTCACATCGATGTATTGACCAGTTTGTTTGTCTTTGTAGCCGTCATTGGTTGCAATATTGACGTTAGCTACTGCATTGCCGTTTGGCATGTGGCGCACCTCTGGGTCTTGCCCGAGTCTGCCCATAATAATTGCTTTGTTTACTGTACCTTTTGCCATTGCTCTTACCTCGCTTTATTCATCAATTTTTATTTTTTCTAAAAGTTTTTTATTTTCAATAACTTCTAAGGCTTCAAGCGCACACGCTTCCCTTGCCTTTCTTCTTGTGCTTGATTTTTTTGATATGTTAATAGCCAAAGCATCGATACTTAAATTTACCTCACATACAAAATCCGGTAGTGGCGATATGGTAGTCTCCGTGTATGTCGGCATTTGCACCTCGTTCTCTTTCATCAAAATATTCAGCGTATCAATCGCATTTTCAACGCCTGATTTTCTGCCCGATATTTTCCAACCATTCATTGCCATTTCAAATTCTCCTGCCACTTAAATTAAACACTCTCTCGCAAAAGGATTAATCACCTTATACTTCTTTTTCAACGCCAAATCTAAATGCCAAACATCATGATTAGGCAATCTTCTATCATCAAAGTTTTCAATTTCAATTACGTTCACACCGTCAATATGCAACACGTCTAAACTGGAACTAACGGCTTGAGCCACACTTGCCTTTGCCAACAACGCCTTAACTTCATCATCAAAATAGAAATACACACCACAATAACAATCTTCGCTGTAGTGAAAATTCACTGCTACAACAAAAAACTGCTTTTCTGGTTCGTATATGGTGACATCTTGGTATTGCTCGATCTCTGGCAAATGCTGTGGCAATGTGAGTAAGTTGCCATCAAGCTCGATGTGCTTTCTAAATGTGCGTTGTATTTTAAGCTTTAGCTTCATATCCACTGACCTCGATGCAATGTAAATCCATGCTCAATCAACTTGTCTTTGACTTTCTCAATATAGCCATCAATCTCGACTATCTTGCGATGATAGACAGCAGCTATTTCCTCCGAGCATTGCGCTACTGGTGAATGCAAATCGTGTAGATAACTGTTTTTGTCCATCACAAGCTCGTGGTAGCGCGACTTCAAATACTTGATGTCTTTTTCTTCTGGTGTTAGCTCTACTGGCTTTTTAGTTGACACGACTCTCTAACTCCACAATTTCTTTTTGAATATTGGCTATTTTTGCCTGTGTATCCTTAATTTCTCGTTGGTACTGCTCACGTAAAGCCGAGCTGTATTGACTTACTGGACTTGCTAAATTCTCTTGCGCTTCTTTGAGTGCGTCATTAAGTCTTTTTAACTCGTTCTTTAAATCAGTTAGCCTAGTTTCCTCTGGGTTAAAGTCGCTCCAGTCAATGTCTAGCGTTGTGGCTTGCTTCATGTCAGCGGTGCTGTAGTCTTTAATGACTGCGTTAATGAACCATGCTGTTGGGTTTTTAATTTCAGTGGTTGATTTTTTATAGTGGTAGTAGTGGTACTTTTCCCAGAGTTTTTCTTTGCCATGATCATTTATAAGCTTTATCGAGTCTTCGGTGTTTATTGAAAAATCTTGAGCCAATACTACTTGCAGATCATCTGCACTATTGGACGATAGATTATTTAAAACAAAGGCAGTTAAATCATCAGAACCATAATCATCAGTCAAACGGTCAAATGGCTTAT
Source organism: Pseudomonadota bacterium (assembly GCA_027621155.1). Lineage (GTDB taxonomy): Bacteria > Pseudomonadota > Gammaproteobacteria > Francisellales > Francisellaceae > Caedibacter. The sequence goes on from JAQCCA010000011.1 coordinate 10,388, forward strand.
TTTTCAACGCATTGATATTAATTACATCCTCGACTTCAATATCAATATCGTTACTAATTTTCCCAGCAACTGCTTTGTTATCAAATATTTCAAATTCTATTTTATTGAAACTACGCCCCGTTTTGATTGCCGCATATGAGAACTTGATATCTGTTTTTTTAACTAATTCCTGCTTTGCTGTGTCCAGAACTCGTCTTTTAAAATCCACCCAACGTGGAAGCTTCCCATCATCAATGCCTAGAATTTTACGTAAGTCATCAATTAGAAATATGCGTTTACCTATTTTTTTATATTGCATTAAAAGCTCATATATTCTGATTGAATAAACACTGCTAAGATGAATAACAGATGATCTTTTGTATTTAGTAAAATGTCCATTTAGCTGCAATATAAAAGGTCTGATTGCATCATTTAATTTAAGGGCAACCATTCCTTCATCATCAAAGTATTCTGCATAACTCATCCACGGAGCCTGCTTTAATCCCTTGCCGTTCTTCTTCACTAATTCAATCACACAACCATTCAACGATCTGGTAACTTTTTTAAGATAGGTATAGTTTTTGCCGTCCAATCCAATTAACTTAGATAAGGTCATGGTATCAATCTTCACTTCTTCAAAAGCTATATCTTTTGGATTGCAGAGAGAAGCCAAGATTAATATAATTTTTTGCTGATTTAAGTTCAGGCTATAGTGAGCCTCTATCAAATCGTTAGATTTAACTACATATCTATCTTTGGTTAAATCATCGTCCATAAAATTACTTCCAACCTTTATCATATACATTCCCCCATAATAGCACTTACCTTTCTGTGGTGACATATTTTTTTTACGTCACTTTTTGGGATTAAATTTGTCACCTTTAGCCTTATGTTTTCAAAATAAGGGATTAAATAAGTCACTCTAAGGATTAAATTTGTCACCTTTAGGATTAAATTTGTCACCTTTAGGATTAAATTTGTCACCTTTAGGATTAAATAAGTCACTCTAAGGATTAAATTTGTCACCTTTAGGATTAAATAAGTCACTCTAAGGATTAAATTTGTCACCTTTAGATCACATAACCCCTTACGTAGCAAGCGATGCAGCATGCAGAAAACAATTAAAACAATATAAAAAGAATTAAAACAACAACAACCGCGCGCGTGAGCAAACCAGTGAACACAAATCAAACACCACGATTTAAGGCTTTTGTTGTTGTCGTTGTTTTTTCTTTGTTTTCTTTTTTCTTTTCTTTGTGTCATCGTTCAACCTCAATAAACAAGCACTTGACCAGATACTTCTTTTTTACAGCCCCAGTTAGCGTAGGTTTTACCTGTGTAGTATTGATTGGCTTGTTGTTTGATATAATCGTTTAGCTGCGATCTTGCATAACTCATATATGCGTCATAATCGAAGTTAGTCACAGCATTTGCTAAGTCGTCATTAAACTTGGTTTGTCTTGCAATGAGTTCATCGGCTGATTCCTCACTGGCAGCTTTGTTCTGGTACGTTGTGGTGATGGCTTGGATAAAATGATCAAATTGCTTTAAGACTTCTTCAGCTTTAATGATTTGCCCTTGAGTGGGTGTGTATTTTAAAAACTGGCAACGATTCCATCCTTTGGCGTAATCAAAAGGGGATACGAACATCTGAAAATTGTTACCGTAACTGCCATCATAAAAATCATTAACCGCATAAGGTTCGGTGTAGGTGATCTTTCTTGTTGGTAAATGAAATCCCGACTGCCACATTAATAACTCAAGAGCGGCACCATTTTTACTTTTGTCTGTGTAATCGCCCAGTAAACCCATTTGATCGATCACGCCAATGGTTAATGGGCTGTTATGAATTTGCTTGGCAGTGTCAGGTGCGTTGGTCAGGAAAATTTGTGCATCGGCTTCATTATCAGGCACATCGTCAGAGGTTAATACACCGCATGGATCCCAAGGCACATCACCATCACAGCTAAAGCTTATGGCGTTATTGATCATAACAGTAGATAAAATAATCAATAGAAGTGGTTTTCTAAAAACTTGCATCTTGACTCCCTTTGAGATTGAGGGTGATCATTTGTCCATCTGGTTTGATCCCTAAATAACGTGACGCTTTTGAATCTTCTGAGCGAAAGAATAAGGTTGTGATGGTTAACACCGCAAATATCACGGTCAAGGTGGCTGCGATTCCCTGCAGTTTTTTATTTTTACGTTTAAGCATCGTTACTCCAAATTTCTTTCTATTCTTTGTCTGTTATTTATACCAATACACATTTCTACTAATTTATTCGAATAAATTAGTAAATTTTTTTGGCGTGAGATAAAGAAACCTGTAAGCCTTTTTTTTTCAGTGTTTTATGGGTTTAAAAAGTATTCAAAATGGTTGAAAACAATAAATAAGGGGGAAAAAATAAAAAAAGTAAAAAAAAGTAAAAAAAATGGTTTTTTCATTCGAATAAATTAGTAGAAGTCGAAATGATAGGAGGTAAGACAATACATTTTGCGATTTTTAAACGAGAATGATCAACTACTTAAAAGCTTTTTTTGGCAAAGACATTACGCTGTTAGACAGCACCAAAATGCAATGTGCCATCTATGGCGCAGATGACGAACATGAAGCGATTTTGTGTGACGGTGGTGAATTATCAACAATGATTGAGATTTCAGGTCATGGTTCCCCGTTAACGATTCAGGAAATATCAAACAATGCGACATATCTTGCGGATGCGTTGAGTGGCTTTTTTAAATCCAAAGATAAACGTTTAATTGCCAGTTACTACAACAATCCAGAGGATAATGATTTTGCCACAGAGATGAGTGGGTTGTTTGATGAAAACTGCGACACACTGGGTTTAAACATCAAGGATATTCACCGTGAGGAGTTAAAAAAACTTGCCAGATTAACCACAACCACTCGTTTTTTACTGACGGTTGAAACAGGCAAGAACAGCATTAACCCAGTGGATTATAACCGTTACGAATCAGAGAAAGAGCCGATTGTTGATGAGTATTTTCAGGCATTGGGCTTTAAGGATCGATTTAGCAGTAAAAAATTAATAAAGCAGTATGGGCAGAATCCACTGCATTTAAATGCCGGTGTTTTTCACCAACATCAAGATACGGTTAATGGCGTTTTAAATGCGCTTAATGCCACGCAAGTTAAAAACAAGGCGTTACCCGCTAAATATTCCGTTCGCTTCATGAAGCGAATTTTTGATGCATTTACGCCACTAAACTGGCAGCCATTAACGACCCCGCAAACGGAAGCTGAAATTGAAGCGGACTATATGCGATTTATGCGAATTGCGGATAGCTCGCCTGTTGCTCACCCTAAAGAGGATATGTCTGCTCGATTATTACCGCCATTAGTGACGCAAATTATAGGTGATGATGCGTTGATTTATGAAGATGGCATGGTGAGCTTCAATGGACAGACGTTTAAGGCGATGTATGTTGAGATTCCACAAAAGCAATTAGCGATGTTTGCTGATTTTATCAGGACGGTTAAGGATATTCCGTTTTTGATGACTTGGTACTTAGAGGCTAATGAAAGAAAAATTGATTTAAGCATTTCAATGGGCACCTTGGTTGGCATGTTTGGTTTTTTGCCATTTGGGCAAAGTGCCAAGGACGTTAAGAAAGCTGCGGATATGTTGAAGTTTTACCGCAAGGAAAGTGGCAAATCGATGGCGATGTATCGGTTGACATTTTTAACATGGGCGGACACGGATGAGGGTAACAAAAGCTGTTTGCGGAGAGCGAATAGTTTAAGATCGCTGATTGCGCAATGGGGATCAGAGCAGACAGTCAAATCAGAAAAGTACGATCCCGTGCAAGCCATTGTTGAGACAGTGCCTGTGATGGCGAATCCAACCATTGCCAGAGCCACACCTTGTGTTGTTGAAGAAGCACTATTACAGATGCCATTTGATAAAGTATCGTCACCATGGACAGTAGGGTCATGTTACTTTTTATCAGCGTTAGATCAGACGATTTATCCGGTGTATCTTGGTCGTGGACAACAGGATTATTCCCGTGTTATTTATGTGGGGAGTACGGGTGAGGGTAAGACGTTCACTAAAAACAGTATGCTGTTAAATACACTATTTAAGCAGCCTTATCATCAATTGCCCGTGTTAGCGATGTGTACAATTGGTTATGATGCAGACTTATTTGTTAAAACGATCAAGCAATCTTTACCCAAGGATAAGCAGCATTTTGTGCTGCATGACAAGCCGAAATTAACGACAGATTATTGTGTCAATATTTTTGACACTGAATATGGCGCAAGACGTGCTAAGACGGAACACATCAATATTATTGCCGGATTTTTAGGACAGTGTTTTGCCGAAAAAGACGAAGTGGGGGTCTCTGAGGATTTTGAAAGTCTGATTAAGGAGACGGTCGATGAAGCCTACAAATATTATGACGACAACAGTGATTTTGCCAAAGAGGTAACTACTGGGGCAGACAGTGAAATTGATGCTTATTTTCAACAGCAGCATCTTGATAGAAACGAAATCAGGCAATGGACATGGTGGCAAGCCTTTGATTATTTCCATGATAAAGGGAATACCCGTTTGGCGTATCGCTGTCAGTTGCAAGCAATGCCTTGCATTAGCGATTTAGTGCATGTCATGAGCGAGAAGCAGTCGTTATTGGATGACGCTAAGGAGATCAAGGAAAATGATAATAGACTGTTTGATATTTTCAAAAGACGGATTATTAATCTTCAAGGGAGTTTTCCCAATTTAACAGGGATTACCCGCTATAACATTGAATCAGCACGTATCATTGCGCTTGACCTTGAAAGTGTTTGCCCTAAAGGATCGAGTGTCAATCAGCCGGAAAATACGGAAGATCGCCAATCAGCGATTATGTATCAGTTGTATTTTATGTTTTTAACGCGCAAATTTGCGATTCCTTTAAGTCGTAAAGAGTTTTTATCCGATACTAAGGTTGATCAGAAATATCATGATTATCACTTTAAGATCATAGACAACGAGAAAGGACTGCCTAAGATTTTTGATGTTGATGAATTTCATCGAGCCTCTAAAGCGCAGGGTTTTCAGACCAATGTTGATCGGATTATTCGAGAGATGCGTAAATATGGGGCTGAGTTTTCAGGCGCATCACAGCAGATCAATGACTGGAGTCCAACATTGATTAGCAATATTCCTAATGTGTTTATTTTTTCAATGGATGCTGATGCGGAAATACAGCGTCAATATTTTAAGGATTATTTGGGTTTTAGTGACGCTGATTTTGAGTTGGCAAAGAAGCATTTAGTCGGCATGCATCACAAATACGGACAGCCATTTTTGCTGTATATCAAAAAAGTAGATGGCAGTAAAAAGCGCATGCTCGTGCCGTTGTATCACACAGCCAGTGCCACCAAATTATGGGCATTGACAACCAAAGATCGTGATCATGCCTTTAGAAGCACCTTAGAGGAAAAACTCGCGCAAGCCAAGGTGACGAATCCAGTACTGATGGCGCGAGAGGTTTTGGTTGAGAAATTCCCCAGTGGCAAAATTGAAAGTGCTGTTGAGTCAAGGCAGTTGCAATATCCAGATAAGAGTATTCAGGCAATCACGCAGGAATTATTAAATGAATGTTTACAAATCGTTTTAGAGGAGAAGATCAATGCTTAATTTTTTAACTTTCACAACAAGAAGTAAAAAAAGCAAAAGAAGTCAATTGAATAGGGCGGGTATTATTACCGTATTAGCAACAACGGCATTGTTAAATGGTTGTGCAACACAGGCACCACTTAAAGCGCCTACGCCATCGAATGCACCGCTGTATGCCTTGGATACGGTGGCGGTTGAAACAGCTTCAAATATCAAGGAGTTATCAGCAATTGAAGCAGCCAGTTTGCAAAAGAATTCAACGCAGTCACAGTGGCGTGAATTTATGTTCAATCTACAGGCGGTGCCTGTTGAGTTATCGAAGAAAGAGACCTTTAACTTTGTGGGTACAGCGCAAGATGCCGTTAAAGGGGTTGCTGACTTAGCAGGGTTTAGTTTTCACGTGGTTGGTTCTGCTCCGGCACAACCGTTGATGGTATCGATTAAGTCAGATAATCAGATGCTGATTGATTCTTTAAGAGACATTAATGCTCAGATCAATCACAAAGCGAGCTTAATGATCTCGCCACAGGCGAAACTGATTACATTGACGTTTATGCAAATAAGCTAAAGGTGGTCGGGATGAATCAAAAGAAAATGACAATATCAAGGAAGTGCTTATCTAGTCTTGTACTAGCGGTGGGCATGTTGTTGTCCGGTGCTAGTTTTGCTGATAGCGGCACCAGTAGCATCACACAAGCTACTGTGGATTATGATCAAGGTCAGATCACGGTTAATGACAATGCATTTAATGCCTTAAGTCATGCAATGGCGGCTGATACGACAACACAGAGCAATCATGTCACACAACGCCTTATGATATTAAAGTCGATTGCGTTACGCATTGGGCAGCAATACGGTTATGCCAAACAGCTTCAGTATTTACAAGATCAAATTCAGGCGAAAGCGCCTAGTTTAGATCAGGTGTTTAATTTTAATTTTATTTTGAGTTATGCCAATCGTGACAGTCCGGCAATTAATGTTGTACCGCCTGTTATTTTAAAGGCAAGTGACTTTGTGCAGCAGGATAATTTAACCTCAATTACGATAGCCGATGTCCATTATGTGATTTATCGCAACGTTCGTTTTGTGACGACTGTTCCCAGTTGGCGTAATTATCTGATGAAAGAAATTCCAAAGCCAGAGGTGGTCTCAGACAGTATTTTACCGAAAGATGCAAACGAATCAAAAGCGTGGCAACAAAATATTGATCTGGGTTGGAGTTTAGGGATCAAGCAAGCTAATCAGGAAATGGAATACCGGATTAACCAGTTGAGTCGTGATTTTAATGGCATGGTTTTGTACTTGAAACTTTACCGACAAGGTAAGGTCAATGCGCCAGTAGTGGCATATTTGAAGCAGTCAGTGGTTGGCGATGGCAGTTCAATGTCGGTTAATCAGCAAATTTATCGCTTAAAAGCTCAGCCGGAGTTAATCACTGATCCAAAGCAATGGAAATTTACACCACAAACATCACTGGAGGGCGAGAAACATGTTAGCACAAACGCAAACGGATTATAGCTCGCAATATCCTTATGTATTGCCGATGGAGCAGCATGAGATTGTGCAACCAAAACAGCTAAACAAACTTTTACAGCATGCGTCTGATTTAGGCGTGTCGGACATTTACATTGAGGTAAAACGTCAGATCAAATGCCGTTTGCATGGTGTCTTAGAATATTTTACGTACTTTGATTTAACGCGGGGTTATGTCAATCAGTTAGCCGAGATGATCTATGGCTCCTCTGGGGTGTCCTCAAGACTGGTTGGCAAAGATTTGGATTGTTCTTATCAGTTTAAAGCGGGTGACAAGCTATACCGCTATCGCGTATCGATGGCAAAGGATATTCAAGGGGTGTTTATCCAGTTGCGTCCTTTGGAACCTATTCCGCCTAAGTTGTCAAACATTGGGATGGAACAAGTGATTGTCGATAGTATGGTGCGGATTTGTGATGGTGGTAATAACCATGGTATGGGAAAGTTGTTCATCATTGCCGGAGAAACAGGGTCAGGTAAAACCACATCCATTGCAGCACTTATCCGTTATTTGATTGAAGAATCAAGGTTAAAAGAAGATGGGTTAGTGATTTACACGATGGAAGCACCGGTTGAGTATGCTTATGATGAAATACATGCAGATCGTTCTGTCGTGCGTCAATTTGAAAAGGGGAAGTGTTACGAAACCTTTTATGATGCAGTCAGAGGATTTATGCGTAAATCACCGGATGTGATCAATATTGGTGAGACACGCGATTATGAAACCTTAGAAGCGATTTTACAGGCTTCCAATACAGGGCATGCTGCCATCACCACGATTCATGCCAATTCAGTGGCGCAAATTGTGACACGGATGATTGATTTAATCCCTGCGGAGTTACGGGAGTCAGGGGAAATCAAGCGAGTCCTTGAATCGATGGGTGTGGCTGTTTTTCAGAAGTTAGTGAAGCGTAAAGTCAGAGATGTATCTAGCAATAAAGGCGGACGTGTTGCCTTGCGTGAATATCTTATTTTCACCCCAGAGGTGCAGTCGTATTTGATCAAGCATATTGATGGCAACTTAACGCAAGCAGTTCAATATTGCGTTGAGCAGTACGGCAGAAGTTACGCGCAGCATAGGCATGAGTTAGTCGAAAAAGGGGTTATTGATGGATAGTTTTTTAAGCCTACGTAATTTCACCTTGGCATTGGCAGCCCTTTTAGGGGTGGTTTTGTTCGTGGTGACGACAATTCGTCTAATTGGTACAGAAAGTGGCTCAGGGGCGCAGAGCTATACCAAAGGTCAGATTTTAGGGATGTATTTGGTTTCCATGGTGATGGTGTCGATGGTGAACTTTATGGATGTTGGCAGTGTAACGCTTTTTCAGGGCAATGCCTTTACCGTAGCCGATGCCGATCCTTGGTTGAACCAGAGTAATCTTGCCAATATTTTAAGCCAGATGCACTTAGTGGGTGCCGATATCGATACCGCAGCCAGATTATGGAGCTATTTCATGATGGGCATGAAGCTCTTAGGTCTTGCGGTCTTTATATGGGTGACGGCTAAGTGGTATGGAATGATGCAAGGAACGCCTAGCATTAGTGCGTCTATGATCGTGGTTTTTTATTTATTGTCATTTTTGTTTTGGAATTTTGGCGTGGTGATTCAAGTGGTTGCCAATACGCTGAATTATGAAATTGTTATTTAATTTATTTTTTAAAGGAGGAGTGTGTGAGTTCAATTAAACAAGTAGTAAGCATCATAAAAAGCAGAAAGGCAAACGCTTTAAAACGCATGGTTGCAATGTGTGGTTTATCACTTATCAGCATGCAAAGCGTCAACGCCACAGGCTATCCGGTTGTTGATTTAAGCTCCATCATGGGGATTATTCAGCAGACGAAACAATCGGTTGATCAGTTTGACCAATCTGTCAAAGAATGGACGAAAGGGATTAATGCGGATATTGCGGGGAAGTCGGGTGAGGTTGATGCGATCAATAATGGTTTTGCCAATTCCATTGTGCGTCAGACACAGGCGCAGAATGATGTTTTTAATAATCAACTCAGAATGCAGATGCAGCCGTCAAGTGATGCGTGTTCGACTTATTCGGTATCCGATGCGTTGAATGATGCTATGTGTGATTTTATATCCAGTGTTGGCAATGTCAGTCAGCAAAGAACCACCAATTTTTTAAACCAAACATCAGGCTATAAGCCCGAAGTCGCAAGCCAGAATAATGCTAAAAATATTTTGGATGAATCTTATGATATTGCAGCTAAAGAATCAGGAAGTAGTGGCAAACGTAGCACAGGTTCAGATAGTTCTAGTGATGATGCAACGAGCAATGGGAAAAACAAAAAACCAAGTTAGTTGGTTATTCGGGCGGATGTTTTGCTTGGCTCGCAGGGGGATACTTACGATGCCTTGTCAACACAATCCACGAAAACCTTTAATGATATTGTCATTGGAGCAGGGGTTGCGACACCACCGCCTAATAAAAACCAAGGGGATGGCTTAAGTTACGTTGACAATTATTTACGTCCAACAGCGATTAGAGCGATTGCAGCTAATTCATTAGATACTATTAGGGCATTAAGAGTTGGTCAAAAGGGAACGGATGGCAAGGTGGATAAACCGTCCGTGATGCAATTAATGCAGAAATTTGCAGATGATCATTTTGGCACACCGGATGGCGATGAATGGATAAAAAAAGTCACCAATACCCAAGAGAGTGCGGATGACTTTATGTCTGATTCAGCCGTTTTGCGTTCAATGGCACAAATGCAAGCATACAGTAATTCGTTGGATATGATGCGTTATCAGTCGCAGTTGCGCATGGAGACGATTCAGGCAGCACTTTTGGTGCTTAAAAACAAAGAAGTTTACGGCAATTAGGACAACAAGCAAAGAGGTAATTATTGATGGATGTAAGAGGTGAAATGAAGAGTGGCAGCAAGGAAATTGGCACTGATAAAACTGAGCGATTAGATGAAAAACTAGATGCCAAGGATAGTGATAATGCAGAGCCTGAGTATGTAAGTGAGAATAAAACTAACGAGGAGCTTAACGAAGAAAATAAGGCAGTAAATGAAGTAGAAAACAAGGTAGCAGAAAATGTCGAAACTATGGAAAAAGACAGCATGAAAGATAGTGATCATAAACAATCAAAAGGCTTAAAGCATAATTTGTCAAAAGAGCCAAAAGAGGATGATATCGATTTGTCACAGGCGGAAGATGAAACTGAAAAAACCATTAACCATATTCATCAGCGTATGAACCAAAAAGAAGAAGTTGAACAAAATAGCAAACGCGATTTTACAGGGCTGTTGTTAATGTTTGCGTTGATATTTTCTTTTGGCGCAATGGCTTTTGCAATCGTCAATGTTTTCGCTCCAAGTGGATTAAGCAGGGCGTACTATGAAAAAGGCGTTAAGTTTTTAAATGAAAAGAATACAGAGCGATTACAGGCATTAAAGCAGGAGTTAATAGACTCTAATAAAGCATTTAATAAAGATGTAACTGAGTCATTAGATGAGGTAAGAACTGCATTAGTCCAAGTCAATGAAAACGTCAAAAAACTTAATCAAAACATGGCGCAAGTACAGGCTAACATCAGCAGTGAAATTAGCAATCAGGCAATGCCAGATTTATCGAATTTAAGCCAGTCGATTGCGGGGCTAAATGCAAGTATTCAAGAGATCAAGCAGCAAATGAGATTAATGAACACAAATAACACCTTTAAATCAACACCATCGGTAGATGCTCGTCAAGCCACTTTAGATGCAGATATTGAGTATATTGGCGTATCACCTAATGGGGCTATTTTGAAGATCACTGAGGAAGATAAAACAGGAAATAAAGAAGAAAACTACATCACGGTTAAAGCGGGTCAAGTAACGGCTTATGGCGAAGTAAGCTTTGTAGACGATCAGTCGATTGTAATTAATGGCAAGCGCATTGAAAAAGATAAAAACAATTAATCAATCACACAAAATAAACAAACAAGTAAATAACCAAATAGGAGAAAAAACCATGAAAAATTTAGTGAAGCAATTAGCCGTAGTAAAAGCAACCGTATTGAATGGATTGGCTTATCTACCACGCAAGGCACATATTGCTATTTTAATACTATTAACATCACCGGCATTAAGTTTAGCGTCAGGCGAAGATATTAACTCAATGGCAGATAAATGGACGGGGTATTTTAGCACACTTAAAAAGCTTTTCTGGTCAGGATTAGCGTTGGTGGGTATTGCAGCCTTTGTTTACGGATTATCAATGCTTGTGATTATGAACACCAAAGCGGATTACAGAGGAAAGATGACGAATGGTCGTGCTGTAATCATTATGATTCTAGGCGTATTAGCAGCAGGTGGATCACTATTGTTTGGGGTGTTTGCTAATTCACTGGGCGCAACAGACGCAGTGAGCAATGCAACCAGTAATGATTATTCAGGTTTTAACTAATCAATACAGAGCAGAACGAGATAAAACAAAAAAACAAAATAGAGGTTTTTAATTGTGATCTATGAGCAGGATATGCGCTCATTTAAGGGGCGTAACTTACATGAACAGGCAAAGGTGATGGGCATTAATCCTTTGATATTTATGCTGATACCACTGTTTGTCATGATTCCTTTTACGATAGTTAAAACAATGATTGTTGTGATTGGCATTGTAGCGATTGTGTTGAGTATTAGAGGGTTAAGTTTTCAGGAATGTAGGCGCTTGATGAGAAAGAAATTTAAACGAACCCGTATTGTGCATTCTGCTTGCCCGTTGAATTTTCAATACAAACAAAGAGATTAAAAGCGAGCAAAAAAGGTAAAAAAGGTAAAAAAAGGTAAAAAAAGGTAAAAATTAAAGTAAGGGGAAGTATGAAGATTCAACCTAAATTAACATTATTGAC
>JAQCCA010000220.1 GCA_027621155.1 Pseudomonadota bacterium
CATTAAATCGAGAAAAATTGCCAAAAATTAAGATTTATCAAAATCTAACCTGCTGGGTAGTTACGAAAATTTATTATTTATTGCGCGTATCTTTGGTTTGAAGAACCCACGAACAGCGGTAGCACATGCTGTTGATCAATTAAAAATTGGCAATGCACGCAAAAAGCAAAAGGCAGCTGAGCTCTCTGGTGGCTGGAAACAACGCCTAGCTTTAGCCTGTGCCACTATTCACAACCCCAAGCTCTTGCTCCTTGATGAGCCCACCGCAGGTGTTGACCCCAAAGCCCGTCGCGAGTTTTGGGATGAGATTCACAGACTGTCAGCAGAAGGTGTCACTACTTTAGTCAGCACACATTATATGGATGAGGCTGAGCGTTGCCATAAACTTGCTTATATTGCTTATGGCAAAGTGCTTGTAAAGGGCACCTTGAAAGAAATCATTCAACAGTCTGAATTAAATACTTTTGAAATCACCGGTCCAAGACTGCAGTCGCTTAAATCAAAACTTGAAGGCATCTCACAAATTGAGCAAGTCTCTTTATTTGGTCAAACACTACATGTCTCTTCTAAAAAAATAATTGCGCTTGACGATATTTTAGTGCAAACACTAGCTAGCGATTACCAATACCATCAAATCACGCCAACACTGGAAGATATATTTATCCATTTAATGCTAAACAATAAGGATAATTTCTCATGAGTTTCGCCATTAACTTAAGACGCTTACTCGCCATTTTATTCAAGGAGTTTGTGCAAATGCGTCGCGATAAAAGCACCATCATGATGCTTATTGGGATCCCTATAGTGCAATTAGTTCTTTTTGGTTATGCCATTAATCTTAATCCCAATTACCTACCATCAGTAGTGATCAACAATGATCCAAGCCAATTCACACGCACATTAGTCAGCGGGCTGCAGAATACCAAATACTTTGAATTTACCAGCAATAAAATGGGCTTCAATGAAGCGCAAGAGGCACTTGCGCGCGGTAAACTATCATTTATCTTTGTGATTCCGGCTGATTTTACACAAAAATTAATTCGTGGCGAAAAGCCTGAGCTTCTGGTGATTAATGATGCGGCAGAGCCATCTGGTGGTGTTAATGCCATTTTGGCCCTTAATAAATTGGCTGAGACCGTTTTTAATCATGATTTAAGTAAAAACGGTTTGCAGTATCTCAAACCTCAGAACCCACCTTTTAAGTTAGTCGTCCACTCCAAATACAATCCTGAAAATGACACGCAGTTTAATATAGTGCCAGGACTGATCGGCGTTATTTTAACAATGACAATGGTTATGGTTACTTGTTTGTCAATTATTCGTGAATGGGAAAGTGGCACGATTGAGACATTACTGGCAACACCATTAAGACCGTTAGAGGTCATGCTTGGAAAAATCATTCCATATTTATTTGTTGGCTATATACAAATGTTTATTATTCTATTTGCGGCATTCTTTCTCTTTGATGTGCCGATGAATGGCAGTCTTAGCACATTACTGATTTACACATTACCGTTTATCTTAGCCAATCTTTTTGTTGGCATTTTGTTCTCAACCCTTTCAAGCAGCCAACTGCAAGCACTGCAAATGACGATGTTTTTCTTTCTGCCGTCTATTTTACTCTCAGGTTTTATGTTTCCCTTTTATGGGATGCCACGCTGGGCGCAAATCCTTGGCGATTGTTTGCCATTAACGCATTATTTAAGAATCGTTCGCGGCATTATGTTAAAGGGCAATGACTTTGTCACAGCAATGCCCGAAGTCGGCGCTTTACTTTTATTTACGGTAATTATTGGCATTATCGCCATGTTACGCTACAAGCAAACATTATAGCCTTATGATTGAATCGGCATATCATCACGCGCATTAAGCTCATTAAATGCCGCAACCATGACCATAATAATAAAAGGCAAAGTTAATGCATCAACAAAGACAATAACAACATGCTCAATGCCAAAGTTCATATCGCCTGCATGCCCTATTGCCATAAACAGCGCATAAACAACGTATTTAAGTAAAAGCACTAACATCACAATAAAGCCTAACTGTAAGGCATAAAGAAGATTGCCTGTTAATAAGCGAAAATTCTCACGAAAGCTCATCCACACACCGACATTACCAAGAAGTACTGTCGGCAATAAGATCAACGTGAAACTTGCTGCTAACCATAGACCAAATATATTTAAGAAACTTGCCAAAAACCACAAAAAGCCATTTAAAATGCAGACCATCAAGAATAAGGGGAAGCGCTTTTTGAAAATGACAAACGCTTTTTTGATTACCTCTTTTTGTGCGACACCTTCTTTAAGATAATTACCACCAACACATACCAAAAGCCCATAAACACACATGGTCACAAACATCGAAAACAAACCTAAAAATGCCAAGAACTGCGCATCTGGTAAACTGTCTGGCAACTTCCCTGATTGCATATAGCTTTGAATCGCCTCACCAACACCCGAGTTTAGAACATATAGTTTAAAATACTCCGCAATCGCCGCACTGATGATTGCCAATAAAAAGCACGATTTTAGCGTTGCACGATACATCTGCCATGCACTTTTAAGGGTGTTAACAATAGCACCTTTATTTTTTAACATTGATTATTTCCGTAAAGCCATTTGACCTAAAAAAGTTATTGTGGCAGATTAATCAAATCTTATAGTTATAGCAATGCTTAGATGGCAGGAATTTAAATATGGAATTCTCAGATCGCGTTAAAGATCATTTTAGTAACTCAATTCAAACAAGCATCCTCATTGCCGATGGCTTAGCCGATGCCATCGCTCATGCAGGTCAAGTGTTGGTATCAAGCATTTTATCTGGCAAGAAGATTTTAAGCTGTGGCAGCGGCGGATCTGCGGCACTTTCTAATTACTTTAGCACCCAGCTTTTACATAAGTTCTCGATGGAGCGTCCGGCATTACCAGCAATCTCCTTATCCAGCAATAGTGCCGTATTAACTTCTATTGCCAATGATCACAGTTTTCGCTATGCCTTTTCACAGCAAATTAGTGCTTTAGGACAATCTGAAGATATTTTGTTATGCATGAGCACCTCAGGAAATGCTGAAAGTATCGTAGAAGCGATCAAAGTAGCACACGAAAAAAATATGCATATTATTAGCTTAACCGGCAAAGATGGTGGTAAGATACGTGCCATGTACAGGCCGAGTGACCTTGAGATTTGCATCCCTTCTGAGCAAGTTGCTTGTATCCACGAGGGGCAATTGACAATTATCAACTGTCTTTGTGAAGCAATCGACCATGGTCTATTTGGCGTATAACCCAATACATAATATTAGTGATAAAAGTTATAAATATGAAAAAACAACTTATTTTTTTTGCTGCTTGTAGCACGCTACTGCTTTCGGGCTGTAGCATTTTCACACCCTACACACCACCAATTCAGCAAGGCAAGATCATCTCACAAGACATCATGAAACAGATAAAACCGGGGATGACCAAAGAACAGATAAAATATATTCTAGGCACCCCTGATGTAATCGACCCTTTTGCGCAAGATCAATGGAATTATATTTATAGTTTCCAAAACTCATTTGACGCTCCACGTTCAGAAAAACAATTAATTCTAACTTTTAAAGATAACAAGCTTACCCAAGTCAGCGGCGACTACTCACCACCTGAAACCGTATATATCAGCAAGTAATTCTCGTCATCACATAGAAAATTCCACTTTTTCCACCTATACTATCTAGCATGTAATGGATAACCGTTTGATTGCTTATGACTCAGCACGGAATCAGTAGTTTTTTACTTAGCCAAAACCTTATTAATAATGATGATCTTGAACAAGCGATTGATGAAATAGACAATAGCAATGAGCAATTGATCACCCACCTGATCAACAAGAAGCTCCTTGATGCAAATGCATTTGCCATTGAATCATCGCA
>JAQCCA010000221.1 GCA_027621155.1 Pseudomonadota bacterium
CAGTTGCCAAAAAATATCAACATGAGTTCAGCTATAAAGAGGCGCTTATCGGGGGTGCGGCATTTGATGTCTATGGTGAACACTGCCCCAAAGAAACAATTGAAATATGCAAATCTGCAGATGCAATCTTGTTTGGCTCAGTTGGAGGGCCTGTGGATGCGCAAAGCGATCCAAAATGGCAAGGATGTGAGGCGAAAAGTATTTTGGCTTTGCGTAAGACATTTGATTTTGGTATTAACATTCGCCCAATTAAGATGTTTGCAGCATTAAAAGATAATAGTCCCATTAAGAATGATCGAATAGCCCAAGGGGCAGACATTGAAATTTTTCGTGAATTATCAGGAGATATTTATTTTGGTGAGCATAAGCGCTTTGTCAATAAAGAGGGTATTCGCTGTGCTACAGATGTTGCCGAGTATGATGAGCAGACGATTCGGCATATTGTCAGAGCCGCCTTTAAGCGCGCTGGTGAAAGACGCAAGATCTTGACCTCTATTGATAAAGCCAATGTATTAGATACCTCAAGGCTTTGGCGCGATATTGCCAATGAAGAGGCAAAAAATTTTCCAGATGTTACCTTGAAGCACATGTATGTTGATAATGCGGCAATGCAGCTAGTGTTAAACCCTGCGCAATTTGATGTGATTGTAACGGGTAATTTATTTGGTGATATTTTGTCTGATCTAGCCTCTGTGCTACCGGGCTCTTTGGGTCTTGTGCCATCAATTAGTTTAAACAAAGTAGGCTTTGGCTTATATGAACCTGCAGGAGGCTCAGCCTTTGATATTATGGGTAAAGATATTGCTAATCCGATTGCGCAGATTCTATCAGCCGCTCTTATGTTATCTTATTCATTTGGCATGCATGAGGAGGCGATAGCGATTGATCAGGCAATTGATCAAGTCTTAGCACAAGACTTTAGAACCGCCGATATTGCCAATGGTGCTGCAAGTATAGGCAGTAAAGAGATTACTGAGAAGATTGTCACAGCACTGACAGTATAATACCCCAAGATTACACACTTCGACTGATGCTCAGTGCATCGCTTCGACTCACGCTCAGGGTACGGTGAGTACTTGTGGGTGAATATTTAGTCTTAGCCGCAAATAATATCACCTTGCCACAATTGATTTAGAAACATCTCAACTGGCAATGCTTCAATGCCATTGCCATAAACTTTATGGATCGAATCAAGACTAATAAGAATATAACGATTGGCAATACCTTCTTCTTTAAATGCAAGCAAACCCTTGAAATGTTTATCATGAATACGCCCAGTTGCTTTCACTTCGATCGCTACTTCATCACCAATAACAAAATCGACTTCCATTTGGCTCGTTGAGCGCCAATAGCTTAATGGTTTATCAATGCGTTGATATGAAAGGTAGGCGCGAATTTCAAGTCCAATAAAATGCTCCAGCGCATTCCCATAAACTTCCGTGTGTATCGGAATTTGTTTGATACCCGCAAGATAATGTGCCACACCCAAATCAAAGAAATAAAACTTTGCCGTGCTAATTGCTTTACGCTTTTGTGTCGCGGTAAATGCTGGTAACATAAATCCCAAAAAAGTATCTTCTAAGATATAGTAATACTCCCTGACGGTGGAAACAGGCAATGCACAATCACTCGCAATACTACTAAAATTCAACATTTTGCCATTTGTTAGAGCACACATTTTTAGAAAGTTGCTAAACCCTGGAATATTTCTAACCAAAGCTTCCGCTTGAATTTCATCTTTCATATAAGTATTTACATATGCTGATAGTTCTTCATAAGGCTCATCGCTTAAATAAACCATTGGCAAGCCCCCCACGTGCAAATAATGATTTAAATTAAATTCAGGAATTTCAGCGCTCACTAATGGAAACAGCTCCGCCTTACGCGCACGCCCTGCTAGTAAATTAGTATGCTTTCTTTTGAGACTGCGGGCACTTGATCCTGTTAAGAGAAAGTGAATCTGGCGCTCTTCAATGAGCCGATGTATCTCGTTTAATAGCATTGGCACACGCTGAATTTCATCAATAATAACAATTGTTTGGTCTTTTGCACTATTGATCATAGCCTCTAACGATTGTGGTGATTGGCTAAGCTCCATGTAATATTCGTTTCTTAACAGGTTAATCACCAAATATTTATCAGCAAGTTGCTGTCGAATCAGTGTTGATTTGCCCGTTGCGCGCGGACCAAATAGGAAAAATGACTTCTTTGTTAAAAGGGCAGTTAAATCTAGTATTCGTGTTAAATTCATGATAATCAGCAATAGAGTTGTTAATTATCATGATATGTTACAGCACTGTTGTGAATTATCAACACTCACATAAACAAAATAAGTGCTAATGCTGACGCTAATGCACCAGCGCCTGCCGCCACCGCGACACCCGTGCTATTGGCACCACCTGCGCCATCAGATTGCGCATCATTGCTTTGTTCTGCAACAACTATTTGGCGCACTGCCTCTTGAGCATTAATCACATTATTACCCCAAGTAGATTGTGATAATTTTGCTTTGACATAGCTAACATCTGCATCAGGCTTTAACGCGTAGATCATAGCTGCAATACCGGCAACATGAGGGGCAGAGAAAGAGGTTCCTTCCAAGTAAAAGTACCGACAATAAACACCTAAAGTTGAAGTCATACAAAACCCCGGTGAGATAATACCTTTACTTAAGTCAAGCTCCGCATCTTCGCCACCGGGCGCGGCTAGCACCAGACTCTGCAATGGCCAATCACTCACTGCATAATTAGAATAGTCTGCTTTTATACCATTATTGTTCGTTGCTTCTACCACAATTGCATTGATATTCGGGCAACCTGATGGGACGCTATTCCATACAGGTTGCCCGTAGTTTCCTGCAGAAATAACAACCGTTACACCTAAAGCATTAACTTTGTTGATTGACTCTCGATATGCGCTACAAAGAGAAGGTAACATTACATTTTTCCAAGCATTTTCAGTTGCAAACGCCGAACCATCTTTACCCACTCTTGAGATCCCTAGGCTCAAATTAATCACTTTTGTTGGCGTTTGATTGGGTTGAAGCTGAGCTATACTTGCCATATCTTCGCTATAAATGCCCGCCGCCCACTCAATCGCCATAGTAATCGCTTCTGTTTTGGCACCTCCGACATGCCCAAAGACTTTAATAGGTAATACCATAATCTCATCCACATCACCGGCAACGCCTGTCACTCTGGGTCCTTGCGCAGCAATAACACCTGCTACTGCTGTGCCATGAGGACCTTGCATTAAATCAGTATCAATAACTGAAGCAATCACATCCACTTTACCTTGATCATTAACATAAAAATAATAAGGCTGTGACATCTCCAAACGTCCTTGTAAATCCTCTGGCATAAATTCGACAACACCTGAGTCAATCACGGCAATATAGGTTTTATTAAGTCCTGTAAACCTTAATTGCGCCCATGCCCCTTCAGCTGCAACACCCACGCCAATATGGTTATGCATATTCCATTGCTGCGACCATTGTCGAACATTTTCAGCTTGCAAAAATTCCTTTTGTATATCACTCAACACTTCAGGAATGACGGATTCAACCTGAAATGGCAAGCGGTCAATATGAATCGCTTGCGCATTGCCCATTACATAGGACTTGGCATTTTTAGGCAATGCTGAGCAAACATCATCATGTGCATTGCGATAGTTGTTAGCTGCTTTAAAGTGCGCCAATGGCGCGCCGAAGTGATCGATAAACCGCTGATCTAAAACAATATCATTATCTGTATACTCAACAGTAATGATTTCACTCTTACGTGCTGTATCACAATAACGAACCTGTAATTCAATCGCAAGAGAAGATAACGGTAAACAAAAAATGGCAATACATGCCAACGAGCTTCTTCTATAACTGTTCATAACTGACCCCACC
>JAQCCA010000222.1 GCA_027621155.1 Pseudomonadota bacterium
AACTCAATCGTTTCTGTATCTCCCTTAACAGCGGGGTTAGGGGAGCAATGGAACAGGGAACCGACTTAAGGAAGTATTATGCTCATTTTGAGTACAACCATGGTTTTGTATTTTACTCATTGGGATATTCCTTTTTTCCTCAAGTAGCCGATATATTGTTGCATTATGGACATTAAAAGTTTTGGCTATTTCCTTGATTGATTGACCTTCGTGTAAAAGTCGATGAACTAACTTCTTTTGTTCATTGTTCATTTTTTTTGGCCTCCCGAAGCTTACACCACGTATTAAAGCTTCTTTTCTACCAGCGGATGTACGTTCACGAATTAGATCACGCTCAAATTCAGCAATACCCGCAAACACGGTCATGATCATTTTACCGGAATGAGAAGTTGTATCTGCCCAAGGTTCTGATAGTGAACAAAAAGTCGCCTCTGCTGCTTTAATTAACTCCACCAATTCCAGTAAGTTCTGTGTTGAGCGAGCGAGTCTGTCCAACTTCCAAACGACGACAATATCATTAGGACGAAGCTGATCAAGCAAACGTTGTAATTCAGGGCGATCTCTTTTTGCTCCAGAAATTTTTTCCTGATAGATACGGCCACAACCCGCTTGATTCAACGCCGTCAATTGTAATTCTAAATTTTGATCAATGGTTGAAACACGAGCATAACCAATTTTCATGATTCATTCTCATAATTTATTTGCAAATCATATTGCAAAAAGATAGACTTTTGCAGCTAACTTTTGCAATAACTTTAAGCCAGTAAATCTTTAATCTCACTTATTGTTGCAAAAATTAGGATTTTTGCAACAATAACTTCTATTGGATCAATATGCCTGTTAGCTTTCTTTCTCCTGCTCAACATAATAATTATGGTTGCTACCCTGATGACTTATCACAAAATCTAATTGATAATCATTTTTTCTTGGATGATCAAGATCGCGAATGGATAGCAGGTAAACGCCGTGATTTCAGTCGGCTAGGTTATGCATTGCAACTCGCAACAGTTCGATTTCTTGGTACATTTCTTACCGACATAACAGATGTACCACCATCTGTAATTGAGCGAATCGCTTCTCAGATTAATATTACTGACTATAAAAACTGTTTGACAGCTTATCAAAACAGTGAGCAACGCTGGCGGCACACCGTTGAAATTCGATCACGGAATGGTTATCGTGAGTTTACAGAAAAAGGAATCCGGTTTCGTCTTGGGCGAAGGCTATGCGCACTATGCTGGACGGGAACAGATAGGCCTGGGGCACTTTTTGACCAGGCATTAGCTTGGTTGTATACCAACAAAATATTACTCCCTGGGGTCACTGTTTTGGAACGTTTCATTGCCGAAATACGCTCCAGAATGGAATCTAAATTGTTGAGAATGTTGGTTAAAGACTTAACCAATGATCAACAAAATCGTCTCAATCAGCTATTAGTTACGAATGATGATGAACATCAATCATTACTCGATAAATTACGTAAAGGGCCAGTCAGAGTGAGTGTTCCGTCACTTGTGAAATCGCTACAACGGATTGAAATGGCACGTGATATTAGCGTCAAAATATCTTTTTCACGCATACCATCGTGTCGAATTGAAAAGCTCGCACGCTTTGCCAACACAGCAAAAATTACTGCCATTAGCCGCTTACCATTCGAGCGAAAAATGGCAACACTTGTTGCTTTTGCCCACAGTTTAGAAGCGAGTGCCCAAGATGATGCCCTGGATGTACTTTGTATGTTATTGCGCGATTTGTTTTCCAGCGCTAAGCAAAATAATAATAAAGCCCGATTGCGCACCCTCAAGGATCTTGATCTAGCAGCGGCTACACTGGTTGATGCCTGCAAATTATTGCTGAACTCAGATTTATCTGATCATGAAATTCGTGATAAAATTTATACAACAGTCGGCTATGACAGGCTTATTCATGCAGTTCATGATGTCAGTTCATTAATTCAACCACCTGATAATGTATTCTATCAAGAGCTTGAGCAAAAGAAAACTACAGTTAAGAGGTTTTTATCTACTTTACTTCGTGTAATCAGTTTTGATGCCAATCAGGCAGGAAAATCAGTGATTCAGAGTCTTACATGGTTGAAGAGCAAACAAAGTGATGATCCTCCAATGGGGGTTGTTGAAAAATCATGGAAACATCATGTAGTTGGCAGAGATGGTAATGTTGACCTAATGGCTTATACGTTCTGTGTTCTTGATAAATTACAAACGTCATTAAAACGTCGTGATATATTTGTCAGTCCAAGCTGGCGCTATACTGATCCACGCGCCAATCTTCATTCTGGTGCGGAGTGGGAAGCAGTACGTCCTATGATTTGCCATTCATTGAACTTAACAACCGACCCAAAATTAACCCTTACCAATTTTACAGAAGAACTTGATCAGACTTACCAGTTGGTTGCCTCAAATATAGATAATAATCCGTCTGTCCGCTTCGAGACAGTAAAAGGTAATGAGGAACTTGTTTTAACTCATCTGGATAAGCTTGATGATCCTCCTTCATTAAAAGCTCTGCGTGCAGCAGTAAAGGCCAAGATGCCTCGTGTTGATTTACCAGAAATCATACTTGAAATTGCCACACGTACCGGATTTACTGACGCATTTACTCATCTAAGCGAAGGTAATGCGCGTGCTACTGATTTAACAACAAGCATTTGTGCGGTATTACTTTCAGAAGCATGCAATACTGGACCAGAACCGTTTATTCGTGAGGATGTCCCCGCATTAAAACGCGATAGGTTAGTGTGGGTCGATCAAAACTATATTCGGGATGAGACATTAACTTCTGCAAATACTATATTGGTGGCCGCTCAAAACCAGATTGAATTAGCTAGAAAATGGGGCGGAGGTGATATTGCTTCGGCTGATGGAATACGTTTTATTGTTGCAGTTAGGACGGTGCATGCTGCACCAAATCCCAAATACTTTAAGGAAGGTCGTGGCGTGACCTGGTACAACTTGATATCCAATCAACGCACGGGTTTGAACGATATCACAGTACCGGGAACATTACGTGACAGCCTAATACTTTTAGGGGTTGTTCTTGAACAACAAACTGAGTTGCAACCAACGCGCATTATGACAGATACTGGCGCCTACAGTGATATTGTATTTGGATTATTTCGTTTGTTAGGGTATCGTTTCAGTCCGCGATTGGCTGATATTGGAGGTGCCAGATTTTGGCGTATTGACCCCTTGGCTGATTATGGAAAACTCAATTTTCTTGCAAAAAATCGTATTAATCTTGATAAAGTTACCCCCTATTGGGATGATATATTACGGTTATTAGGCTCACTTAAACTTGGACGAGTCCCTGCAACAGGAATTATGCGTACCCTTCAGATTGGAGATAAACCCACACGTCTAGCACAGGCAATCGCAGAGATTGGGCGGATCGATAAAACTATTCATATGCTGAATTATATTAATGATGAATCTTGTCGCCGTGGCACATTATTACAGCTTAATCTTAGTGAGGGGAGACATAGTTTAGCACGTGTCGTTTTTCACGGAAAACGAGGAGAAATACATCAGCGCTATCGTGAAGGACAAGAGGATCAACTGGGTGCACTAGGATTAGTTTTAAATATTATCGTGTTATGGAATACCCTTTATATGGATGCAGCTTTGGATCAATTACGCAAAGAAGGATTTCCCGTAAACGAAGAAGATATTATTAGACTTTCCCCTTTTGGTTATGGACATATCAATATGCTCGGGCGTTACTCATTTGCTATGCCGGAAGAGGTTAAGAGGGGAGAATTAAGGAAATTAAGAAAGCCAAATGATCCTTAAGTCGGTTCCCTGTTCCATTGCTCCCCTAACCCCATAAATGGCAGCGAATGAGTTTTGATAATTTCCCAAAAAA
>JAQCCA010000223.1 GCA_027621155.1 Pseudomonadota bacterium
CTTTGGCACTCAATAGACAAATGACAAATAGTACGATAAATGCAGTACCTGATATGATAGTACCTAACGCATATTTGTAAGGGATAATTGAAAATTTAGTGCGCTTTGATCGTTGATATAATAGTGCAAGAATCGGACTTAAAATAACTAACCAAAAGGCATCCAATGGGGCATAAGTCGCGGGTGACACATTTAAACCAATTAAAGTTAAATGCACATTATGCTTGGCAAATAAGACAAGGGTTGAAAACATCTGATTATAAATCACAAAGTAAACGATGGCTTCAATAATCAATAGCACACCGATAATTTGCATGAAACGCACTTTAATATCTGCCACTTTCATTGCGTCTTGTAGCATATAGATAAACATCACAACACACAGTGCGATAATCAGATAAAAAGAGACATCTGATATCTGAAATAGCAAGTAACAAAAGACGATTTGCACTAAGGAGCCTAAGACAATCATTGCAAAACTTTTTAAGTTTTGGTGAAATTCTCGATATTTCGGCGTGAAAATTATATGTTTAGCCACGCATTTTTGAACAAGGAAAGTCAATAATGGCGAGATTTAGTGCTTTTGTAAATAATTAATTTATGCTGTGGAGTCAATAGGTGCTATTGAGTTTAATGTAAATAGTTATTTACGATATATTACATTTTGTATTTTGATTTTAAATACGTAAGCTTTTGTGCGATCTTACTTTCAAGCCCTCTATCCGTTGGATAATAATACTGGCTAGTGATACCTTCCGGCAAATAGCGCTGATTAACATACGCATCTGGAAAGTCATGTGGGTATTTATAGCTTTGCCCTGTTAGCTCTCCCGCAGGTTTCACATTACGCAAATGCATTGGCACGCTGACATCTGAATGATTTTTCAGATCGCTAAAAACATTCTTATACGCCATGTATGATGCGTTACTCTTAGGCGCTGAAGCGAGGTAAATTGCTGCCTGAATTAGTGGCAAGCGCCCTTCTGGTAAACCTAACCGTTCATACGATTGCCATGCATCTAAGGCAACGTTAAGTGCGCGCGGGTCAGCATTACCAATATCCTCCGAGGCAATACACAGCATGCGTCTTGCAATCACCAAAGGATCAGCACCACTTTCGATCATATTGGCAAGCCAGAAAATCGCAGCATCCGGATCAGAACCACGCACTGATTTATGAAATGCCGATAATTGATCGTAGAAATAATCACCTTGTTTATCGAGCTTATGCGCGTTTTCACCCAATGCAATATTTAGCAATTCATCATTTAGTTCAATCGGTTTTTGTTGATTGGTATCAGCCATTAAAAAGAGCATTTCAAGGACATTAAGCGCTTGTCGGCAATCGCCTTTGGCATAATGATATATTTTCTCAATGACTGTATCGGGTAATTTGAGCTCATGCGCTGATAGTGCTCATCATAGATAAGCACATATTGCAAAAGCTCACTGATATCCTCAAGAGATAACGGCTTTAAGCGCAGTACAGTTAAGCGAGATAATAATGCATTGTTAACTGAAAAAAATGGATTCTCCGTCGTCGCACCAATTAAGATTAAATCACCACTTTCAACATGAGGTAATAAGGCATCTTGTTGTGATTTGTTAAAGCGATGAATCTCATCTAAAAATAAAATAGTTGCCTGCTTATGCTCAGCAAAATGCATTTTTGCCGATTCTACTGCAAGCTTAATGTCTTTAACCCCCGCACTGACTGCCGATAGCTCTATAAAGTGATAGGAAAGCTCTAGTGCCAAGACTTTGGCTAAAGTGGTTTTACCAACACCAGGATCGCCATAGAAGATCATTGACAAAATATGTGACTTATCAAGCATCCGTGTTAGTATCTTTTGCTCACCTAATAAATGTCGCTGCCCTACATAGTCTTTGATGTTTTTAGGGCGCATTCGATAGGCTAAGGGCGCTTGAACATAAGACATAGCTAATCCTTATTGTTTTGATAATTATTGACGATTTCGTATAACATGCCTTCACGTAAGGCACCGTCTGATTTCAACATTTTTTTAATGGATAAGCGATTAAACAATGCATACAACACACAAAAACCACCAGCTAAGATGTTCTCACGATCGGCTCTTAAGCCATTAAAGTGAATATTAGCAACAACCTTTTTTTGCAGTAGCTCAGCGGCTAAATTTTCTAACACTTCACGCGTAATGCTGCCATCTGACCAGTTATTTGCTAATGCCAAATCTGATATCGAGCGAATGGTACCAGAGGATCCCAATACGACTTCCCAACCCTTTTGAATATACTCTGTAGCAATCGGTTCAATCAGACTATGTGCATGAGTAATTGCTTGAGTCATATTTGATAAGCTTAATAAGCCGTCATTAAAGAATTGGTTTTGCATGCTAACACAACCCATCTCAAGACTAACTAATGCTTTTAGATTTTGTCCTTTACCAATGACTAATTCTGTTGAACCACCACCAATATCGATTATCAAAGCTTGTTTCTTTTTGGCTTGAGTTACAGATGAAGCCCCTACATAGACAAGACGCGCTTCTTCTTCACCTGAAATGACTTCAATTTTTGTTTTTAAGATATTCTCAGCTTCTGTTAAAAAGTCCTGAATATTGTCCTGCGCCTTACGTAGAGTATATGTGCCAACAACTTTGACTTCATCTACCTGATAATGATCGATTGACAAAGCAAAACTTTGCAGACATTCCAAAGCACGTGTTTTGGCTTCATCAGTAAGCCCCATGTCATCGGTGAGCCCCGCTCTTAACTGTACTTTGCTTTTACCGCGATAAAGCTCTTTGATATCACCTTCGGTTGTCACCTCGGAAATCAACATATGAAAACTATTAGAACCCAAATCGATTGTCGCTACTTTTTTACTCGACATAATGTATTATTTTTCCTAACTTTTGCCATCCATTGGCATCATAACATAGGCAGTGGTAATGCCAAAGGCATTCATTTATTGACTTAATAAATCCCAGGCTTTCTTTTTATAGTTGCAAGCAGCTCTTTCTGGATTTTCCGCACTATAGATGCCTCGACCAACGATAATAATATCTGATTTCTTGTGAGTGATAACGTATTCAGGGGTGTTATAATTTTGCCCTAAATTATCACCCACGGATTCAAAATTCACTCCAGGTGTCATCGTTACTAGATCATTATCTTGACTTAGTTTTTCTTGCGCGATAAAGCCCATTACAAAATCTTTATTTTGCTCTGCCTCAACTACGGTTTTTCGTGTGTATTCATTACTAAATAGATTGCCTTTACTACTCATTTGTGCCAACAGAAGTAAACCAATATCACGCCCTTTACACCCTTCTTTTAACCCATCAATAATACCAACCCCAGGCAAAAGATGGGCATTAATAATATCCGCCCATTGGGCAATATGATAAATCCCATCACGCACTTGATGACAAACGGTGTTACCAATGTCCGCAAATTTACGATCTTCAAAGATAAGAAAGCCTGTCTCATCAGCGATTTGGCGTAATTCTCGTGTCAATTGTGGTGTAAAGTCAGAGATGATATCAATATGTGTTTTCAAAATAGCAATATGATCTGCTGTTTTCTCAACAAGCTTTAAAAGTGATTTACTATCGGTGACATCAGCTGACAATGCCAAATTCGTTTTTTTGTTTTGTACAATCTTGTGTAATTTTCGTGTGATCAGATGTGTTGATTGAGCATAAGGAAGTAGCATGATTCAAACCTAACTGTATAAGTGATTTGAGCGCAAACTATAACATAGGTGCCTTTTGGCGTCTATGAATGGCATTGATTATTTTAGTGATTTTGTAACTGCCCAGCAGCTTGTTAATTGAACTGTGGGATTTTGCCATTAAAGACACCTGCAATGGT
>JAQCCA010000224.1 GCA_027621155.1 Pseudomonadota bacterium
TAGTAGTCTTTTTCCATAGCTCAACTTCCTTTTGTGTGGTTTTTATTCTATTTAATACAGTTTACTCTCTAATAACATATTTCTTTTTGCTGCTCTTCAAAGTAACGAGCAATGCCACCTTCATAGTTATAGACGTTTTTAAAGCCAAGCTCAATAAGCTTTTGTGCGGCCTTTTGGCTTCTAACGCCTAATTTGCAAATCACAATGATCTTTTGCGTTTTATTCACATTCTCTAACACAGAGCCTTGCAGCACTTGTGCTAATGGTAGATGCTCCACTTTAACATCTAAAGAAGCAATATCAAGCTCCCATCCTTCACGCACATCGATAATCAGCGCTGCCGGATCAAGCTGATATGCCTTTTGCACCTCGATTACTGTGTTATTGTTTTGCTCAAGACCAAAATCATGGGTGACACAGCCTTTACAATTTGGATTGCGTTTAAATCCATAACTTTGCCAAGTTAGTGCATCACTATCAAATATCATTAAATGCTGCTTAATCTCTTTACCTAAAAAGAAATTCACTGCCATATTTGCTGCCATCGTGCCAACCACACCGACACTGGCACCTAGTACACCTGCTTCTGAGCAATTTGGAACTAGGTGGGCCGGAGGTGGCGATGGGTATAAACAACGATAACAAGACTTTGTAGGATCAAAGAAGCTTAGCTGCGCTTGCGATTTAAGCACACTGGCACTGATAAAGGGTTTGCCAAGTTTACAACATGCATCATTTACCGCATAACGCGTTTGAAAATTATCACTGCCATCGATAATTAAATCATATGATGCAAAAAGCGCGCAAGCACGCTTAAAATCTAAGCGCTCGTTATATTCAATTAACTCAATATCGCTATTAATTTGAGATAAATGTTTTACTGCAGCGGTTGATTTAGCAATGCCTAAATCATCTTCGGTAAATAAAATTTGTCGTTGTAAATTAGATAGCTCAACCACATCAAAATCAACAAGCCCAAGAGTACCCACACCAGCTGCAGCCAAATACATCGACACTGGCGAACCAATACCACCACAACCGATAATACAAACTCGCGCATTTTGTAATTTTTGCTGTCCTTCAATCCCCATGACCGGAAAATGACGTTGATAACGCTTGTAATTCACTTTGACCTCTTTAACATCTTGTCGCATATTCTATTAGCAATAATTATATGCCATAGCATAGAAGATGAGTAACAAAAGACTGGCATTTATTTGCTAATCCAACTTTTCACAAACATTATCTTTTAACTGAAAATGCGCAAACTCAATACCGTTTAATAAGTTTTGTAAATGCTCTAATTTAATTGCCGTCATAATGATTTGCGCATTAATATACATCAACTTATTTAGCACTTTCTGTAAATGCTCCTGATCTAGCTCTGAATGAAGATCATCTACAAGATAGATACAACCGGTTTGATGCTCATTTGAAAAAATCTCGCCTTGCGCTAATTTCAAGGCTGAGATTAGAAGCTTTTGTTGACCACGTGAGAGAATATCTTGTGCTGGATGTCCTTTGACCTTAAAGCGCAAATCCGCGCGATGTATACCATGGCTTGTGACCCCTGTTTTTGAGTCACTGACATAACTTGATGTCAATACTTCTCTTAAGCTTTTATCTTGTGACCAACCACGATAATAAGTCATATCAATGGAAAGCTTATCATTAAACTCTTTAAGAATTGACAAGACTTTAGGCATTAAAATCTCAAAGTATTCAAATCGTGCCTGATCTAAACTTTCTGATTTAGCAACAAGCTCTTGATCTAAAATCTCGATATAGCTTAATGGATAACCTTGCTTTAATGCTGCATTACGCTGCTTAATCAAACGCTTTGATTGCTGCCATAGCGTTAAAAATTCAGGCTTGTGATAAAAAGCACCCCAGTCGAGTAATTTTGAACGTTGTTGTGCGCCACTATTGATTAAGCTAAAACTCTCTGGATTAAATAGCTGCACAGGCAATGCCCGCGTTAACTGTGCTTGAGATTGCGCATCCTCGCCATTTAATTTCACAATACTTTTACTGTGTTTATCACGCATGCTCGCAAGCGTTTTTTCTTTTGAATCACTTAATTCATAGCCACTATAAAACTTAGCAAACAGTTGAAAATTATCTTTTTCATGTTCAATAATTCGAGCCAGTTGTGAGCTTCTAAAAGAGCGCCCCATTGATAAAAAATAAATGGCTTCTAAAATCGACGTTTTGCCGCTGCCATTTTGCCCGCAAATAATATTCACACGTGGATGCAATGCTAATGAGGCATTGGCTAAATTACGAAACTGAAAGATATTAAGTGCACTGATATACATAAACGAGAAAAGCTTAAACCGGTTTAAAAATGCTTTGCACAGATGACGATGTTAAACGATTATGTAGCTCAATTGCATAACGATCGGTCATACTTGCAATAAAATCACTGATCACTCGTGCGCGATTCACCTGATCATCCGGATCAAAAGCATAAAAAATCTCACCGACATCTTCAGGCAAAAGTGATGTCTCTATCTGTGAGTTAATTAAAATATCAAATAATGACGAGATAATTTCACGCCCTTGATAACGCACAACATTCATCTTAGGTGAACTAATCACCGTAAAATAGACAAAAAGCTTTAACACCTCTACTTGCTTATAAACGTCAGATTCCAGAGAAACCGAAGATAATTCCGGACAAATCTCATCATAATTAAGTGATACGTGTGAAATACAGTAATGCACAAGATTAGAGGTGAATTTCGTACGTAAATAACTTGAGTTAGCAAGCTTTTTTGCCTGCTGATAAACATCGTCAAACTTAGCATCAAAATCAATAATCCCTTCAAAGATTGATTTTAAAATCGCTTTAATATCGGCAATTGATAAATGAAGCCCATCAAGCTCAGCCTGCTGCTGCACTTTTATAAGCACTTTTTCTTCCGCATTAACCATTGATAATGGATCCAAAAAACCACCTTTGAACGCATCTTCAATATCATAGGTCGAATAGGCAATATCATCTGCCAGATCCATAATGGAGCATTCTATCGTTTTAAACTTGCGCCCATGCAAGGCATCTAGAGGGTAACCAAACAGCACATGTTGTTTAATCTTCTCAACCATCGCCTTTTCACTAGCGTAATATCCTTTTATTGGTCGATCACTTGAGTTGATAATATAACTTGGAATCTCCTTGTCATATTTGAGTGTTGCTGCCAAGGTGCGATGCGTTAAATTCAAGCCAAAACGATTATCTTTACCTGAGTGAATGGGACCCTCGCCTTTGAAAACCTTTTTCTCTGTTTTTGCTAATAATCTTAGCGTTTGCGCATTTCCTTCAAAACCTCCAAATTCACGCATTTTAGCATGCAATGCTTTCTCGCCATTATGTCCAAAGGGTGGATGTCCAATATCATGACACAATGCTGCCGTTTCAACCAAGTCAGTATCTAAATCCAAGTCAAAGCGTGAATTTAATCCTGTTGCAATCGATTTGGCAACTTGCGCCACTTCAAGCGAATGCGTTAAGCGATTTCTGAAAAACTCACTCTCAGAACAAGGAAAAATCTGTGTTTTCCCTTGTAAGCGCCTAAAAGATGCGGAGTGAATGACACGTGCATAATCGCGGCGAAACGGTGAAAAATGTTCTTTTGGGTGTGACTCATAAACGCCACGATAATAATCTTTTTCCTGATAAAGTGATCTTTTTACTTTGCTTGACATAACTGTCAATAATTCCTGTTGTTAACTTAATTTCTAAAACAACAGCAGTGTAACTGATTGCTTGTGCTTTTCACAGCGCTACCTGCACTGTCAAGCGTAGTATTCACGTTTTTTTGTTTGTTACTACTTTACAGAATTAATAAACCTACG
>JAQCCA010000012.1 GCA_027621155.1 Pseudomonadota bacterium
CATACGCCTGATGATGCTTGCCATAATGATACTCGATTGTCTCCTCAGAGATCACGGGTGCCAATGCATTTTTAGGGTATGGTAACGATGGTAATTCAAACATTTCTTGCTCCTTGTTGGTTGACCAAAATTTAGAAACTGATATATGATGTACGTGCAATATAATACTAATCCTGTATCTTTTCAAGTTTAGACAATAATAAGGAAACAATAATGCATACAAATCATAATTTTGATGAAGAAAAAGTAATCGAAACAATAAAATCGCAAATTGCTGATAACAGCATTCTGCTTTATATGAAAGGCACACCTAAAATGCCGCAATGTGGTTTCTCAGCGCATACGGTTGCTGCTATTCAAGCCTGTGGCAAGCCATTTGCGTTTGTCAACATCTTAGAAAACCCTGAGATTCGTGCGACATTACCAAAATATGCTAACTGGCCAACTTTCCCTCAGCTTTATGTTAATGGCGAACTCATTGGCGGTTGCGATATTGTTCTTGAGTTACATGAAAACGGTGAGCTACAGGAAATTATTGATCAAGCTAAATAGTTTGACAGGTCATTTTGTTAGCGTTAGCATAACTAACTGTCATTACACTGTCGCTGATTTAAAAACAACTTGCGGGCGACATAAAACAACACCGCTAAAGCGTTTCTATAGATTTTTCCTCTAGAAGCCTTTTAGCTTGTACACAACAAACATAAAAGGAAGCCTCTCATGGCAAATGATTTTTTATTTACCTCTGAATCCGTCTCTGAAGGACATCCAGATAAGATTGCCGATCAAATCTCTGACGCAGTTTTAGATGCTATTTTAATTCAAGATAAAAATGCACGTGTTGCTTGCGAGACACTGGTTAAAACGGGCATGGCACTTGTTGCTGGTGAGATTACCACCTCAGCATGGGTTGACATCGAAGAAATCGTCAGAAACGTTGTTATTGATATTGGTTATGATAAAGATGATTTGGGCTTTGATGGCAACTGTTGCGCAGTGATTAATGCTATTGGTAAACAATCACCTGAGATTGCGCAAGGCGTTGATCGCTCTAACCCATTAGATCAAGGCGCTGGAGATCAAGGGTTAATGTTTGGCTTTGCCACCAATGAAACCCCAACACTGATGCCCGCTGCCATTTATTACTCACATAAACTCATGCAGCGTCAAGCATTCTTGCGCAAGAATAAAACGCTTTCATGGTTACGCCCTGACGCTAAATCGCAAGTAACATTGCGTTATGTCGATGGTAAGCCTGTTGCCGTTGATACCGTTGTTATCTCAACCCAGCATGCTCCTGAGATTCGACAGGATGTAATTAAAGAAGCAGTCATTGAAGATATTATTTTACCGGTATTGCCTAAAGAATGGATAACAGACAAAACCAAATATTTTGTTAACCCGACAGGTAAATTCGTTATTGGCGGTCCTGTTGGCGATTGCGGTTTAACGGGACGTAAGATTATCGTTGACACCTATGGCGGAGCAGCACATCACGGCGGTGGCGCGTTCTCTGGTAAAGATCCATCCAAGGTTGATCGCTCAGCTGCCTATATGGGTCGCTATATTGCTAAAAACATCGTCGCTAGTGGCTTAGCGGATAAATGTGAAATTCAAGTGTCTTACGCCATTGGGGTTGCTAACCCCACATCGATTATGGTTAATACCTTTGGCACAGGCAAATTAGATGATCATATCATTGAGAAGCTTGTTCTTGAGCATTTTGATTTACGTCCTTATGCCATCACACACCAACTTGATTTACTGCGCCCTATTTATCAAAAAACGGCTGCTTATGGTCACTTTGGTCGTGAAGATGCTGATTTTACTTGGGAGAAAACCGATAAAGCAGCCGTTTTAGCGCAAGCTTTGAATTAAATCCAACTCATGCATGAGTTTCAATCACTATTAGTGAATCTTTCTCTGCATTGAATTGCATCAAAGCAAACAGTTACCAAGAGAAAAGTTATTTTTTGCAAATTTTTATAAATCACGGCACAATAGCCGCATTATTTTTTGATCATTTTAGAGCTTATGTCACAGAAAATTATTGTCGGCGTCTCCGGTGGCGTTGATTCATCCGTTGCCGCCTTATTACTCAAAGAGCAAGGCTTCGATGTCACAGGTGTTTTTATGAAAAACTGGGAGGAAGACGACAATGACGAGTTTTGCTCAGCCGAAGAAGATATCAAAGATGCCCAAAGCATTTGTCAAAGTATTGGTATTGAATTTAACAAAATCAACTTTGCAGCAGAATATTGGGATCACGTCTTTGAATATTTCTTAGAGGAATACAAAGCCGGGCGCACGCCAAATCCTGATATTCTATGCAACAAAGAAATTAAATTTAAAGCCTTCTTAGACTACGCCAAGCATCTAGGTGGCACACATATTGCCACAGGGCACTACGCCAGAAAAAGAACCTTGCTAAATGGCGAACATCAATTATTAAAAGGCTTGGATCACAATAAGGATCAATCCTATTTTCTCTATACTTTGGGGCAACAACAATTACACTACGCCTTATTTCCAATCGGTGAGCTGGAGAAACCAAAGGTTCGCGCACTTGCTGAAGCACATAACCTTATCACACATAATAAAAAAGACAGCACAGGCATTTGCTTTATTGGCGAGCGTAAATTCAAAGCTTTTCTAAATCAATATTTACCTGCACAACCCGGTGAAATTCATGATGAAAACGGTATTGTTATCGGCAGACATGATGGCTTGATGTATTACACCATTGGACAGCGTCAAGGCTTGGGCATTGGCGGGGTTAAAAACCGCCCTGAAATTCCATGGTTTGCCGCACAAAAAGACCTTGAAAACAATGTATTAATCGCTGTTCAAGGTCACAATCACCCACTACTGTTAAGACAAAGCTTGACGGCTATTAAATTGCATTGGGTCAAAGGGCAAGCGCCAGCTGATAGCTTTAGATGTACTGCAAAGGCACGCTATCGTCAAGCCGATCAGGCCTGTCACGTAACGGTAACAAAAGACAAGGTTGAAGTCATATTTGACCAGCCACAACGCGCGATCACACCAGGGCAATCAGTCGTATTTTATGATGGTGAAGTTTGCTTAGGTGGCGGCATTATTGAGTAATGACAAACGATCTAAATTCAATGATAGAGATCCTGTAAAATGATTTACGAGCGGTATAACGCTCTTTTTTCTGATGTCTTACGCTTATTTTAATTTCGTAAGCTGTCCCTTTGCTTTGTCAGCCACATCCGCATGTGGGTATTTGTCAACAACACGTTGTAAATAGGTTTTGGCAGTCGTCATGTTACCTTTGCTTAATTCCAATAATGCTAGGGCATAAGTGGAATCAGCGATTTTAATGCTCTTGGGATAACGAGTTACAATCGTTTTAAATTGTGTATAAGCATCATTGATATCACCATTAATAAGATATATTTGACCAAGTAGATACAAAGACTCTGAGTAATGCTCACCATTATAATAGTCTTTAAGATACTCTTTAAACAAATCTTCCGCATCTTTGTAATTTTTGGCTAACAATGCCTTGTTTGCCTTATCAAAAGCGGCATTATCTTGTTGCAACTTAAGCTCTTTGGGCGATGGTTTATTCACTTCAGCTTTTAAGCTTTCAAGCTCTTTTTCAAACGCTGCAAGCTTTGTTGAAACCACATCATTTAGTTGGCTTATCTTATAACTATTGACTTCAATCTTGCCGCGCAAATCATCTAACGTCTGACTAAAGTTTTGATTCGTTGCATTGGCTTGCTGATTAATCAAATATTGCACCTGATTATTCAATTTAGTTGTTTGCAATTGTAATGCTTGGACATCTGACTCAACACTCGCAAAGTTGACACTAGGCAAGAGAGTAATTGCCAATATGCTAATACCAAGAGTTTTGGTTTTCTTAAACGAAAGAAACATATGCATTAACCACACGTTTGCCCAAAGTCAAGCTCAGCACGTCGATCCAAGTAATAGGCATG
Organism: Pseudomonadota bacterium; assembly: GCA_027621155.1. Lineage (GTDB taxonomy): Bacteria > Pseudomonadota > Gammaproteobacteria > Francisellales > Francisellaceae > Caedibacter. Next base: position 3,975 of record JAQCCA010000012.1, read on the forward strand.
CTGCTGCGCTTTGGCTTTTGTCATCTCACCATAGAACTGTGAAGGCGCTGCCACAGGTTGCGATTTGCCATAGCTTACGGTACATAACTGATTGCCATTAACCCCTTGTTTCAACAAATATTGACGCACGCTATCAGCACGACGTTGACCAAGGTTTAGGTTATATTTCTCGCTCCCTCTTGGGTCAGTATGTCCTGCCAAGCGCAGTGGCTGATTATATTTCAACAAATAACTCGCCACTTGATTTAGACATGTTTTGGCATCATTGGTCAAGGTCGTGCTATCAAAGGCAAAGTAAACTGTCTTACATGAACTCATACTATTTAACGCGGCAATCATTGCTTGTTGCTGTGCTGGCGTATATTGTCCGATATTGGCAATTTGGCTTTGTAAATCAGCAATACTCTGGCTATCTAAACTACCTGCTTGTCCTAAAGCATTCGTCTCCACACCACTACCATGCGCTGACATGCCTGCACTTCCCTCAGGACCAATACCCTCAATAGGAGCCTGACGCTGTGAAGCACAGCCTGCGATCAATAACACTGACAAAATGCCTGATGCCGCCAGTGAAGTGGACTTTTTAATTTTTAATTTCATTGTATTTCCTTAAGCTTTTCGTTATTTCTTTATTTGGTTGGTCTTTTATGAATCACACATTTAAACAGCCGGTGACCATGCAGGTGATTGAATGGCGCCTTGTGTGTTAGATGGTAAGCTAATTTGAACCTTGCCGTCAATCGACACCATCGCCAGATTCGCACCTCCTGAAGGCTGACCTTGTGCATAGATAACCATATTGCCATCTGGTGATACACTCGGAGATGAGTCCATTGAACCATGCGTTAGCACCGTAATCTTCTTGTCTCTTAAATCGACTTTAGCAATCTGTGTACCTGAACCACTGTCTTTTTGATACATAAACACAACACTTTGACCATTTGGCGTATACTGCGGATCAAACGCCTGTTTTGTGCCATATGTTAAGCGCTCTGAGGATGGATATTTGCTATCAATAGCCGTTATATAAATCTGTGGATTACCGCCACGATTTGAGACAAAAGCAATCTCACTACCCGTTGGTGAGAAAGTTGGCGCGGTATTAATACCATTTAAAGTTAATTTCTTATACAACTTATCATTATTTAAGTTCATCAAGTAAATATTGGTATTCTCAGAGTACCCTTGTGAAAGCGCCATTGCCAAAGTTGTGCCATTTGGTGAGAATGCGGGCGAGCTATTGATCCCTTCATAATTAGCAACTTTCTTACGTTCACCGTTATACACTCCAATCGTATAAATTGCCATGCCCCCTTTGTGATAACTGACATAGGCAAGATATTTACCATCTTTTGACCATGTCGGTGACATAATCGGCTCTTTGGTTTGACGCAACAACACATGCGGATTAAAACCATCATAATCAGATACCACAAGCTGATAAACTGCCTTTTTCACATTGTAAGGATTCTCAACATCAACATAAGCCAACTTTGAGGTAAAGTAACCTTTGCTGCCGGTAATCGCTTCATAAATATAATTACTGATGGTATGCGCTAATAGTCGCAATTGACTTTCTTGAAGATTAGTAAATTTACGTGCACTTAATACTTTCCCACTAAGCTTACTGGCTAACTCGTACGTGATATTATAATGCCCATTATTTTTATCAATCTGCCCTATAAGCACATAATCTGCCGACCATTTCGACCAGTTGATTTGCTGTACATTATCAATCTGTTGTGGGAAGCCTGATGTTTGTGATTCAATACGCCCAGAATTGCGAAGATCATCAGCAATAACCGCTGCAATGCCATCTGGCAGCTGACTATTTTTAATCGTTTGCCCATTAAATGGCATCACTGCCACAGGGATTTGCGAAGACACACCTTGAGTAATATTAATTGTCAAACGTGCCTGCGCTGAGCAGGTTACTATCAATGTTAAAAAAAGCAGCCAATATATTCGTATCATGTTGCGCATATTTATCACCCTTGTTGTCCAAATTTAAAATCAATACCTTGTGCAATAAGCTCTCTTGCGCGCGCATCTTGCGGCAAGCTTGGCGCTTGTGCATTCTTAAATGCCAAGAGTAATGAGCGATCACACTGCGTGCTACCGCTAGAAACTGAAATCGTGGGGTTACTCCCTGGTGTAACCATCACCGTTGGCAAATGATCTGCACTTATTTTGCGACAATCATCCATTATCCACACCGCTTCAATTCGCGCCTTATAGGCGCTAGCATAGGCTTGCAGTGCTTTTTCTGTCGCATTTTGCGCGTGAGCCTCCGCACTTTGCGCATTTAAATCATTTAAAGCAGATTGCCTTAAGGCATTTAACGCGGCTTTACGCGCCGCAGCTGCCTTTGCTTCTCTTGCTGCTTTTTCTTCTTTCTCAGCTTGCGCTTTCAATGCGGCTTCTTTTGCTTCTTTCGCCTCTTTTTCTGCCTGAGTTTTCTTGGCTTCGGCTAGTTTTTGAGCCTCTTGTTGCGCTTTTAACGCCTTTTCCTGTTTTTCTTTTTCCGCTTTTTCTGCTTTTGCTACTTTTTCTTTTTCTGCTTGTGCTAAAGCTTTTTGCTTTTGCATTTCTTGAGCACGCGCTTCTGCCTCTGCTTTTAACTTAGCTTCAGCTAATGCTTTTTGTTTGGCAGCTTCTCTAGCTTTTAATTCCTCTTGACGCTTTACCTCAGCAGCATGTGCTTTTGCAATCTTCTCTTCAATGGCTTTGATCTTTTGCTGACGCTGTTGTTCTTTAGCAAGCTTTTCTTGTTTTAGTTGTTGCTGCTTTTGATCAAATTGAGCCACTTGCTGATCGATACTTTCACTAGAAATTGCCGTTGCCTGAACAATCTCTTTACTATTTAAGGTCACAACAGTACGACCTCCTGCAAGATTAAGCGTGTTCTTTTTTGTCTGCAAAACACTGGCAATGATAATTAAACCAATCACTAATGCCACATGCAGCAAAATAGAATAGTAAAAGCTCAAACGCTCGGGCGTTGCCGTTGCAGCCATATAAAGCCGCTTAACATATACCTTTAGCTGATTAAACTTACTCGATTGCTTCGACTTATTGACCATAAATATGTCGCTTACTCTTTGGGATCATCAGTAACCAATCCAACACTCGCCACACCTGCTTTTTGTAGCAACACCATCGCTTCAACCACTTGACCATAGCTTGCATTTTTATCACCACGCACATAGATCTGTTTATCCTTATCTTGCGCTAAAGTCGTGCCCACTAACTCACTTAACTGACTTGCCGTTAATGCATTTTGTTCATTATTGCGATTTATAAAATATTGCCCTTGTTGATTGACTGTCACAATCAACGGTTTTTGATCAGAAGGCGGTATTTTCTTGGCTTGTGCTTGCGGTAAATCAACTTTGACACCTTGTGTGAGCATCGGTGCCGTAATCATAAAAATGATTAACAACACTAACATTACATCAATATACGGGACGACGTTAATCTCAACCATGGGCTTACGTTTGGTGCGACGCGAGTTTCTTCGACGCATTATGCTTCCTCGCTTATCTCAGATTTATACGCTTCGCGATAAAGCAAAGTACATAATTCATCTTGAAAGTTTTCATACTCAAGCAACACACCATCAACCAAGCGTGAATAACGGTTATAACCAACCACTGCGGGAATTGCCACAAATAACCCCAAAGCCGTAGCAATGAGTGCTTCAGCAATATGTGGCGCCACCATTGATAAAGTCGCTTGTTCAACACCGCCTAAGGCAGTAAACGATGCCATAATACCCCATACGGTTCCTAACAAACCAACATAAGGCGCAATCGAACCAATTGTACCTAATAGTGAAATCTGGTGCTCCAGCTTTTCACTTTCTTGCATCATTGCCACACGCATCGAGCGCTCAACACCTTCTAAAACAACATCGCCATGCAACTCTCCTTGCTTACGCAAACGCATAAACTCCCGAAAACCACAGCTAAAGAGATAAGATAATCCTTGGTTTTTGTGTTTATTATGTTGTAACTCTTGATAGACCTTATTGATATTACCACTCGACCAAAAGCGTTTAGCGAAAGCTCTTGCTTCAGTTTTGGCAGACTTTAACACTTGATAACGCTGAATCATAATCGCCCACGACCAGATAGATCCAACGATTAAAATTAAAATAATTAACTGCACAACGATGTCAGCATTTAACACCAAATGCCAGAAAGACAAATTATTGGACACACAAGATCCTTTTAAACTTAAGTAAAAACAGGTTCTTTATTGTATTATGATTACATAAATTACCAAAGGAAATTACGGCGGATTTCTTTTAACGATTGGAATCACGTTTGAATTCACTGATTGGTGTCACTGAAAGTCACTCAGCTTGTTTTTGCAACTCCCATAACCTGTTTAGCTCATCAGCATCCGTATCAAGCATATTACGATCTTGCGCTTTTAATGTGGCTTCCACACCGCGAAAACGTCGGGCAAACTTCTGATTTGCTTGACGCATTAACATCTCAGGATCTGCTTTTAAATGTCTTGCAAGATTAACACAGCTAAAGAGTAGATCACCCAACTCCTCTTGTGCTTTCTCTTGATCATGCAATAGCACCTCTTTAAGCTCACTCACCTCACTTTCAAGCTTGGCAAAAACATCTTCTATTTTCTGCCAATCAAAACCGACACCTGAGGCTCTGGTTTGCATTTTCTTGGCAATGGTTAATACTGGAAGATTCAAGGCAATACCATCAAGCTCACTGTTTAATTTGCCACGCTCACGCCTTTTTATATCTAGCCATTGCCGCTCTAAAGCTTCAACATCTTTGATATTACCTTTAGCAAAAACATCTGGATGCCGCGCAATTAACTTTTGCGTTAAGGCATCAACTATATCTTCAAAATCAAATACTGCTTGCTCTTTAGCAATTTGTGCATAAAAAACCACTTGGTTTAATAAATCTGCTAGCTCATATTTCACCGCATCTGTTGCGTGATTTTCTATTGCATCCACTAACTCATAAGCTTCCTCAATCGTATGCTCTGTTAAGCTTTGCCAGGTTTGCTCTAGACTCCACGCGCACCCCTTATCTTTATCACGCAATGCTGACATGACTTCCAAAAGATCAGTTAGTTGATATTTCTCCAAGGTTTTAGAAGACATCTTTACGAGCTCTTAATTCACAAAATGCTGTTTGTGTATCGATGATATTGGCATTGGTTTGGCGCAGTATTGCTTGAAGTTCACTTTCGTTTGCTCTAAAGAAAATATTCATTTGATTCTCATCAGCAAGCGTTGTAATCGGTTTATCCTCAGGTGCTATGTCCGTAACTTTGCTAAACCATTGACGATAATAATCATCTTGCGGCTGAATGGATTGCGCAAAAGACAAATTATTTTCAAAGTAATCATGCGCCGGATATAGCTTTGTTGTTTCAGGCAGTGATCGCAATTTCTCAATGCTGTGATATAAACGCACCACATCTGCCGTACTATCTTTGACATTACCAACACCTGCTGTAAATATCGTATCACCGCAAAAAAGAAGCTCTTGTTCTGGCAAATAAAAACTAACATGCGAGGCAATATGTCCAGGACACGTAATCACCTGACAACTCGCTGTGTTGAAACTCAACTGCTCACCATCTTTGACATAATGATCAACTTGATGTCCGCGATAATGCTCAAAATGCGCATACACAGGGATATTGTACTTTGCTTTTAGTGCTGCCACTGCTGCGATATGATCACCATGATCATGCGTAAGCAAAATCGCTTCTGCCTTGATATTTTGTTCATTTAAAAACTGTTCATAATGCTCCGCCATCGTCGGATCAACAATCAAAGCCTTATGATTAGCATCATTAACAACAAGATAATTATAATTTCTCAGTGGATTGTTCAAATACCAACGCTTAACATATATCATAAATGCTCCAGTAATAATTGATCATGTAGCGCACGGTACTTTTGCGCCTGATTTGGCATCGATTGCTTATAGGCTAATCGCTCTTTTGCTAATAAATATTTCAGCTGCTCAGGTATCGTTAAGGCGCTTTCATGCACCTTGGACAAGTTGGCAGCGACAAACTCATCATCTTGATAAATCAAGGCAAAGCTGATGATCAAAATATTCAAGCTTTGATCATCTTGCTTTATCTGTTTAAGCCAGCATGATCGTACACATTCATAAGCAGCATTATCCTTTGCAAGCTCTAAATATAAGCTAATCAATGGTTTATCAAATGATGCAAGTAAGCGCTTTTGCATGCGCTCTTTAAATTCAGTCTGCGGCACCAAGCTATATAAACGATTAAAATACGCATATTCTGCATCAAGTGTCAGACTATGTGTCCGTGGCACACTCTGCCAGATTTCATTTAAATCACGTAAGGAAATAGCATGACTAAATAACTGCTGAAATACATTATCAATCGTTGATGACGATAAAACGCGCTGATGCTTTAATAAGGTATTCTTCGCATCAATAATTCTTTTTTCAGCCAACTGGCTATTGATTAATGCTTCAATAATTTCAATGCTATTTGGTGACTCTTTGATTAATGTCAGTAGCAACGGTATCGCTTCATCAAATGCTGCCACCTTATAAAAAACCATTGCCTGATAATAGCGCCAAACAAATGTCTTTTTGTTGGCTTTGCTTGAGGTTTGCAAAATACTTTGCAGCTCCTGATATTTACCTTGCGCTAACAAGCCCTGCCAATACAACATCACCAAGCCATCACCAACTATAGGCATATTAAGCTTTGCTAGCGTGTGTTTTTTCTCCAACAGATGATGGTCTTTCAATAAATACGCCCTTTGCATTTCAACCAACTTATACGTCAATCTATCACGCCTACGCACACGCAAACCTTGCCACCACTGTTTGGGACTCAACAATACAAGCCTTAATAGATGATACAACAGTCCAAGCACACAAAAAAGTGCGACGATCAATACCACAAAAAGCCATAATGGTAACTTGATTAAGGTATCTTTGACAAAAAATGCAACAACACCAGGGTTAGCAATTACCCATAAGCTGACCAATACGGCTAACGCACAAATCAATACCAACCAGATGATTTTTTTCATGGCTGATTACCTTTGGTTTGAATTGCAGGAATATCTTTGTCTGAAAGGCTATCCCCTTTTAATATTGCATCAGTTAATGCATCAATATCGCTATTAATCGCATCGGTATTAACCACATTAATTGTTGCTAAAATAGTCATCATTTTCTTGCTTGAATTATCTGCTTTAAAATACTGTTCAAGTGTTTGCTTAAACTGTGCTTTTACCTCAGTAAGCATCTGTACATTATTATTAATCACCGCAAGTTTTAACTGCCAAATCAGCTGATAAAGTCCGGCTAAAACTTTCATTTGTGCATTTTGACTTAATAATAATTGATCTTGTGGTTTGATTTTTTCAACTTGGATAAGTGACTTCATTTGTTGCCATGAATGCGACAATGCATCCTGCCAATTATTCTTTTGATTAGCCTCATTCACATTACTATTGTCTGGCTGATTATTTTTAGCCAAAGTCAATGGTGATTGAATGTGCAAGCTTAATAGTAATTGTTGTAGGTTGTTAATTTTAGTCAGGCTTTCATCAATGCTTGGTTCATTATTAATTTGCGTCATAAATGCATCCAAAGCAGGCATCCATTTCGCCGCACCATCAACATTCATCAATAGTGTTTTTGCTTGATTTAAGAAAAATAAACTTTGCGCCTTACTACCTAAGACCTGCCATGCCTGTTTGGCAAATTGCAGATTGATAACAACGGCTTGCTTATGCATTTGTTGGATTTGTTGGCTTAATTCTGAACTAGGAAGCAAATAACTTTGTTTTAGTTGCGCGACATTTTGTGATAGCTGCACTTGATTAAGCTGATTGGCTTTTAGTGCTTCAGTCACTTCATTTTGCTGACTTACTTGCTTAGCTTTAAGCTCATCGATCATCTTAGCTTGATTATCAAGTTTTACCGTCTGAGCATCTAACTTACTTTGTAGAAGCTTCGCCGCTATATTATCTGTCTTAACAGGTGTTGTCACCACTGATTCAAGTTTTTGCAACGTTTGGTTATAACTTTGCTGGTTATATAGTGCGAACATGCTTGCTGCCAAACCTAAAACCGCAAAAATAAATACCACAACGACAATAGCAATATAGCCTCGCCAGCAACTTATTTTATTTTCCTTACTGCCTTTTTTTGCTGTTTTAAGCTCTTCTTTAGGATTGTTGACGATCAAATTCTCATCATTCTTTTTTGCCGCAACTGTCGTTTTGGCTAAATCAGAATCGTTATCCTCTTGGCTTCTTTTTTCTGACATACTGTCACATCCTCTTATCGCAGCTTAATGATCTGTGCTACAAGCTGATCATGGGTTAAATTCTCTAACAGATATAATTTAACAAAACCTTGGCGTTTAGCCCAGTCCAACATTCGCCTATTTGTCACAGTAACCGTACATTTTTGCTGCCAATCACTAAAAATATCAAAAATAGGCATTGAGGCTTTAAGTGCATCAAAGCTTGTATAGAGTAAAATTTCAGGATGTCTATTGCCCCAATCAATCTGCTGCAGTTTCCTTAGCAAGTCCCTTGTACCACAAGGTCTGCGTTCATAGCAATTGATCAACGAGAAGCTTGCCGCTTGCTGTTGCAGGACATTAGCCAATAACTCACGACCATCAGTACCTTTAATCAACAGGAAATGGCGATAACTTATCGATTGATTAGTATCCGAAAACATTGCTAACAGATGCTCTGAATCGGCTTTATCAGGGTAATGCGCTTTGATACCATGCTTATGTAAGGCTAAAGCTGTGGCGCTACCAACTGCCCAAATAGTTGCATTAGCAATTATTGCCTGATCAGAGTCAACGCTGAAAAATGACTCTACTGCATAGGTACTGGTATAAATAATATCCGTATATACAGCAGTTGGTATTTCAAAAGGAATATATTCAATCGTAAATGGCTCAACTGCCAACGCGTAAACTTCGTGAAAACAAAGTGTATCAACCAGCATAGAAGCTTTAGGTTCAGGTCTAAAAACAATAACCTCAGGCGCTAACATCGACATATTTCTGTGCCGTACCGTAAATATAATTAATCATTGCGTGCAGTCCATTGTTGCGCGTGGGACTTAGATGTTTTGCTAAGCCAATTTCACTCATAAAATCAGTATCTGATGATACAATTTCTTTTGGCGTTGAGCCGCTATAGACTTTAAGCAACAATCCAATTAAGCCTGAAACGATTGCCGCATCACTAACCGCATAGAACGTAAACTTGCCATCATCCAATATGGCATCAAACCATACTTGTGATTGACAGCCTTTAACCATATGCGCTTCATCTTTTTTGTCCTCTGGGAATGGCTCAAGACTTTTGCCTAAACCAATAAGATATGCGTATTTATCACTCCAGTCATCAAAGAAGTCAAAATCATCAACGATTGCCTGTTGGCGTTTTTTAATTGTCATCATCTATCCAGTAATTTTTTAGTGACAAGCCTTGCACTCAAGCGCTTCATCACATATGTCTATTCTTTAATTTTTTTCTCTAGCAAACCAACAAACACCAAAATAAGTGCCGAAACTAAAAACGTCAAATGCAATACAACATACCACAGTAACTCACGATTTGATAATTGTGGGATATCTAGGAATTGTTTTAACAATGAAATCGATGAAATTGCTACAATTGATCCTGCAATTTTAAGCTTAACACCCGTATGTGATAAACGCTTAATCCAAATAGGCTCACCAGATTTATGCTCAACATCAATTTTTGAGACAAAATTCTCATAACCACTGATAATGACAATAACAATCAGGTTTGCAACCAAAACAGTATCACAAAGGGTTAACCCTAGTACGATGAGCTCATGCGGCTTAAGTATATTGAGACTGGTAAAAAGGTGCAACACCTCATTCGCCATTTGATAAACAAATGCTAAAAGCACCAATATCAAAATAAGATAAATCGGTGCTTGAATCCAACGACTAGCAAAAACAATACGTTCCAGAAAGACTTCCAAGTAGCTCAATCTGCCATCTTTTTTGTTATTTGACATTTAGAATATGCCTTCTGTTAACACTAAATTTTACTGCTGCTTTTAGTTGAAACTTTATCAGCAGTGAGCCATTTATTAATCGCATCAATATCTTTATAGCTAATCACACCCGCTGTATTCTTAAGTGTTAATAGATCATTGATATAATCATACTTAGCTTGCGCGTACTGTTGCTGCGCTTGGAAAAGCTGTTGCTGTTGTTGTAAAAGATCAACAATCGTATGTGTTCCCACTTCATAACCGGCTTTCATTGCTTTCACAGAAGCTTCTGCGGCAATAACTGCCTGCTTATACGCTTCCACCTGCGCAATATCAGATAGAACAGTTAAATAAGCTGTCTTTAACTGACTTTCAGTCGCGCGCTCAGCTTCTAAAAAAGTATATTTTGACGCTTCTTTAGTATATTGCTGCTGCTTTAATGACGCGTAATCACTACCACCGTTTAATAAATTCCAAGACACACCTACACCAACGGATGCACTGTTACTCCCTGATGTGTAATTGGTGTTTTGATAATTTAATCCTCTTGACGCTTTAGCTGTTAGTGTCGCTGCTGGCAAGAAATTACCCCATAAGCCACTAACACCTGCTTTAGCTGCTTCTAAAAGAAACTGATTCTGGACGATGTTATAGTTTTGCTTCAAGGCAATGTCCATCCATTTATCCATATTGTCTGGATCTGGCTTATCAAATGGAAACTTATCACTTAGATTCTCAACGGCAGTCACTGGCTGACCAATAATTTGACTTAATGCAGCATAAGATGTTGCCAATGCATTTTTTGACTGAATCGTTGAAGCTACAGCTTGCTCATATTGTGCTTTAATTGCCTGGACATCGGTAATGGCTGATAATCCAACTTTATATTTCTCTTGTGTTTGACTTAAAAGCTCTTTGTTCCATGATTGGTTCGCTTGTGCATACGCTAGATTATCCTGAGCTTGTAATACCGCAAAATAAGCGCTGGCAACATTAGTAATCAGACTTGCTTGCGCCATGACAAAGGTAATCGCATCAGCTTTTGCTTGATAGCTTGCATAATTATAACCACCCCAAGCACCCCAGTTAAACAGTGCTTGCGTTGCCGTTAAGCTTGGTGATTGTGTAAAGTATTTTGACTTATCTCCTGTAGATGCATGCGCACTCGAGCTGTAATTGCCTTGTGCATTATAGCCTAGTGTGATGTTTGGCAAAAGCTTACCTAATGCGGCAGGCACTGACTCTTGGCTTGAATTAAATGTCGCCTCAGCCGCCAAATATTGCGCATTTTGCTTTTGCGCTAACTGATAAATACCTGACAGATTTTGGGCTTGTGTTTGCGGAGCATCCGCTGCACTTGACTTTGTTGTAGTTGCTACTTGTGCTGGTACCGCTGCAGTTGAAGGCTCTGCTGATGCATATCCCAAGACAAGCAGCCCACTCATTATTAAGGTGATTTTTTTCATCTATTTACCTAACCTTTTATCATTATTACCTAAAATTGAAATGTCTTATCCTGCAACTTTTGCCCTACTGGCTTATAAACATCAAAAGTTGACATTTGTTGGTAAGATCCATCTGTATTCTTTTGCACCAAAACGGCCTTAGCATAGCTATCTTTTTCGAGAAAGTACAACATTCTACCATTGGCAGCGAGATATTTTAGATCATCGGTAGGCTCTGATTTTTGCATCTCTTTAACAATCACTAAATCAAACACATTATGTTGTTGGAGTAATTGATTTAAAGCATCAATTTTATTTTCTTTATTCACATGATATTTAGCATTGTAAACACCAATCGTTTTTAATGCATTTTTGACGTGATTTAACATGTCTTCATGCTGATCAACCACATCAACGAGCTTGGTAAGTTTTGCCAAAAGTGCAGTTAAGTAACCACTGCCACAGCCAATCTCAAGTACTCTTTCATGCTTTTTAGGTTGCAGCAATTGCAGCATTTTAGTCACTGTTTGCGGTGTCAACTCATATTGATGATGATTAAGCGGAATCTCAACCTCTGAATATGCCACCTCTTTGTAATTACTAGGGACAAAAACCTCACGCGGGGTGTCAATGATCACACTGAGCAAATCACCGTAGGGCACACCTAATGTGCGTATCTGCTGTTTGATCATATTCTCTTTTGCAAGCTCTATATTCATGCACAAAACCTTTTTTCTTTTTTGCTTTATTTTATTTTAAGTCTAAACCAATTTGGTCAGTGGCAACTTAGTCACTTCCACTTTTAAGTGAAGCGCACTATATCATAATTTAGTGCTGGTTATTCTAAATGCATTAGTTAATATATTCAAATACTGTTAGCGCTTATTACATCGCTTTTAAATGACTTATTCAGCTCAATATAAAAGAGTTTTTAGATTTTCCTAAATTTTAGCTGGACAGATCACAGTTACGCATGTATCGTTACACTAATACAAAAATTTGGTCGCATGATCATGGAATCTAACTGGAAAAGCTTAGTTAAACTGTTACAACAAACAAATGATGAAACTGAAATGACAAAATTATTGGATTTTTTGTTCACACTTGAGGAAAAACATCAGATATCTAATCGCTATGCTTTAGCGGAGCTTATGATATTAGGTGAGAAACCTCAACGTGAAATTGCTAAAAACCTAGGGGTCAGCATTAGCACTGTAACGCGTTGTTCTAACGCATTAAAAGTGTTACCTGACGAAATAAAACAAAAATTCATACAACCACAAAGCTAACAAAGCTAATACTTAAGGAGCGCTTTATGACGATTCAAGCACTAACAAAAGCACATCAATCACAAGTTCAACAACTTTTTGCTGATGTAAACTTTTTTAATGCTGAATGGTTTTTTAGCCCAAGACAGCTCTTTTTTGGCTTTTTTACCAAGCGCAACGAACTTGCCGGCGTTGCTCACATTGAAATCTATCACAACGCCATGATTGTTAAAGCATTGACAACACACAAAGCACACCGCAATCAAAAAATTGCCGCGAAATTGCTAGCTCACATTGAACAGCTTGCTGATAAGCTTACTTGCGATGCGTTATATGCATTTACACAATTTGGTGCAAACTACCTTGAATGTAGTGGTTTTGAGCAAACAATCAAGACCAAACTGTCACTACAAATGCGTGATTATATGTCTAATCACAACTTAAGTGACACAATCATTATGAAAAAGGTGTTATCCAACGCAAAAAAGCATCTAATGCGGCAAGAATCGCTAACAACTCAAGTTCAATTGAGTCATCTTGTCGCATAAACTAATTCCTTGATTTAAATACGTTTATTTAAGTCTCTATGCAAATATTATCAGGTGTTTTTTAATGGAGTTACGGACTTTTTCCATTTCAACATCCCACCTCGCAAGCTCGGCACCCCTCTTGCAAAGAGGGCAATATAAAATCACTGCTGCCTAATTCCCCTCTTTACAAGAGGGGTGGCAGCCGTAGGCTGACGGGGTGTTTATAAAATCATAGTTTTTTCTAAAGTGCATAACTCCAGTTTTTTAGTCTCTGCTACAACTTTTTCAACCGCATCTAACTTTGCAACACCTTTTGCATGATTTGACATTTTCTCAAGCTCGGCACGGTTCATATCCATCGCACGCACAAAAGCCATTAACTTTTGCGCATTAAAATTCTGCTCACGAATACAAATCGCCGCCTCCGCCTGCACTAGAAATTGTGCATTATGGTATTGATGATCATCTACTGCTTGCGCAAAAGGTACGAAAAAAGCAGGCACACCAGCGCAAGCAACCTCCGAGACGGTTAAAGCGCCCGCTCGACAAACAACGATATCCGCCCATTGATAAGCCGCTGCCATATCACTAATAAAAGGTTCAATTGTAAGCTCACATTTATAATCAGGAGATAACGAATTATAGGCTTCTTTGGTCTCTTCATAAGTCTTCTCACCTGTTTGGTGCCATAGATTAACGCAAGCATCCTTTGGCAAGTCACGCACAAATTCTGGCATCGCGTCATTTAATATCTTAGCCCCTTGACTACCCCCTAACACCAAAACATTTAACACATGCTTATAAAAATCATGCTTGTGCTCATGCAACACCTTTATCTCATCACGAATTGGATTACCAATCACCTCAATACTTGACTTTGTTTTAAAGGCACTGGTTGGAAAAGCACACAATACTTTACGCGCAAATTTAGCGAGTGTTTTATTGGTCATCCCTGGACGCGCGTTTTGCTCATGAATGATCAGAGGCACACGCATAAGGCGCGCTGCTAGACCGCCAGGTCCTGCCGCATAACCGCCAAAACCAATAACTGCTTTGACTTTTTGCTGACGAATAACACGCATTGCTTGCAAAACTGCATAACTTAAGCTAAAGGGTAAACTCAGTTTTTTGAGCATGCCTTTTTTACGCACGCCACGAACAGATAGATAAAACAGCGGATAACGCTCACCAACCAGTTTGCTCTCTAGACCATATTCAGTTCCAAGCCAAGACACCTCTACATTCTGACGTTTAAGCTCATCTGCTACCGCTAATGCTGGGAATATATGCCCACCAGTTCCTCCCGCCATGATGAGCACGCTGTGTTTTGAATTATGATTATGCTTCACGCCATCCCTTATCTATTTCATCTCACAAATTTTGCTAAATTGTACCGCACATCTTACCTGCAGCAAACGATTATGCGCTACTTTACAACCAAAAAGGCAAAGTAAGAAGCGTTGCAAAATGGTTTATGAGAGGTATACCGCTCGTGAATCATTTTGCGGTGTTTAATGTCAAAGAAGTTTTTGATGCTTTTGAGTGATTGGATTGCAGGTAATAGCTAAGACTATTGGCAAAATTCAATCATTCAAAAGTACGAGAAATTCAATGATAGAAATTCTGTAAAATGGTTTGCGGGCGGTATATACTAACAGACATCTAAAGCCTATGAATCAAATGCCGAAGGAATCCTGCATGAAAATATTAGTTATTGGTAATGGTGGTCGTGAACACGCACTGGCGTGGAAACTTGCTCAATCTGAGCATGCTACACATATCTATGTCGCTCCTGGCAATGCCGGCACTGAGCGCGAGGACAAGGTCAGCAATGTTGACATCGCGGTGACTGATATTCCGCACTTAATAAACTTTGCCAAAGATAATGATATTGAGCTGACTATCGTCGGTCCTGAATTACCTCTTAGTCTTGGGGTTGTCGATGAGTTTGAGGAGCACGGTTTAAATTGCTTGGGACCAAAAAAGCAATGTGCACAACTAGAATCCTCTAAAGCCTTTAGTAAAGACTTTATGACCAAATACAACATTCCAACGGCACGCTATCAAAATTTCACCAAAGTTGATAAAGCCAAAGCATACATCAAAGGGATGAGTCTACCTATTGTCATCAAAGCCAGTGGTTTAGCTGCAGGCAAGGGTGTTGTTATTGCTCAAAATAAACAAGAGGCTGAAAGCACAATTGAGGATATGCTAGAAGGAAATCGCTTTGGTGATGCGGGTTGTGAGATTGTTATCGAAGAGTTCCTTGATGGTGAAGAAGCCAGCTTTATCGTGCTATGCGATGGCACACATGCATTAGCAATGGCAAGCTCACAAGATCACAAAGCGCGTGATGATGGTGATAAAGGTCCAAATACCGGCGGCATGGGCGCTTACTCGCCAGCACCGATTGTTACCAATAAAATTCATCAGAAAGTCATGCAAGACATTATTCAACCTGTCCTTGATGGCATGAAAAATGAAGGTGAAGCCTATAAAGGTTTTTTGTATGCCGGACTCATGATTATGCCAAATGGCGAGATTAAAACACTGGAGTTTAATTGCCGCTTTGGCGACCCTGAAACACAACCTATTATGATGCGTTTAGAATCTGATTTAGTTGAGCTTGCCTTTGCGGCATTAAATGAAGAACTTGATGAATATAAGGCTCACTGGCATTCAGGTACTGCCTTAGGTGTGGTCATGGCAGCAGGTGGCTACCCTAATAGCTATAATAGTGGAGATATTATTATCGGACTTGATCAAACACATGACAGCAACAGTAAAGTATTCCACGCTGGCACCAAGCGTGATGGTGTAAGCATTGTCACTAATGGCGGACGTGTACTTTGCGCTACCGCATTAGGCAATGATATTGAAGAAGCCTATGCTCATGCCTATAAATTGGTTGATAGCATTACTTGGCAGAATGAATATCACCGCACAGATATTGGTAAAAAGGCATTTTCCAAAACCTCAACACATTAACAATAAGACTCACCGACTTTGGCAAACTCCTGCCACCGCATAAAATCAACCACTTTTTTGTCGCCCTCTTTGGGCGCCCATTTGGCAAAATCACCTTCCGTAGTTGGCGTAAAAGGTCCAGGCTTTACTTCAAAAAATAAAGCATCTTCACTAATCGCATACAATGCATGCCATGTATTGGGTTTCATCTCAAACCCCAAAGTATCCCCATCTGCACCAAGCATAAACTTGTCAACAATAACACCCATATCATCATAAATAAGCACACCTATTTGACCTTTAAGCGCTATGATCAACTCCCACTTATGCGATTCTGAATGTCTATGTGGGCGAATATAAGTGCCCTTTTTAAGATGAATAGCTAATCGATTGACCGAGTCTGATAGCTCAGCGTGGAAATTATGATGCGCACGTAAACGCGGTGACTCCTTCGCATTTTGCGCCATAGCAGTCATTAACGCATGATCGATTTTTTTCATATAAATACAAATCCTATTTCAAAAGTGTCTTACTTTAAATTTCTGATAAATGCTAACACTTCTTCAACATGTCCTGGCACTTTGACTTTACGCCATTCCTTGATAAGCTTACCTCCCTTATCGATCACAAACGTGCTGCGCTCAATGCCCATATATTTTTTACCAAACATGCTTTTTTCTTTCAGTACAGCAAATGCCTCACAAAGCGCTTTTTCAGTATCAGCAACAAGCTCAAATGGCATATTGTATTTTGCCTTGAACTTCTCGTGTGAACTTAAGGTATCTTTTGACACGCCGAAGATCGTGGCATTAACCTTAGCAAAATCATTATGGTGGTCGGTGAAGCCAATACTTTCAGTCGTGCATCCTGGTGTGCTATCTTTCGGATAGAAATAAATCACCAGATAACTTCCGTGGTAATCATCAAGTACAAATGTTTTATTTGAGGTCATTGCCACCTGCGGCAAGCTTATTTTCTCACCCACTTGCAAAGTCATCTTGCATACTCCTATACTTTCATTATTATAAACACCTGTGTACTTTAACAAAGATAATCTTGAGATAAAGCATGTTACAACAAAAACCTTTTATTTTAGATCCCATCAAAGCTGCTAAAGAAGGCATGGTGCTTAATCAAACCTTTAGTTTTTCACATCTAGCCTCCCTACACGAATGCATTGTCGATGGCACTTATGATTTTCAACTTAACCTTAAATTTCACTTTGAAAACAACAAACCACTACTTGATGGGCAAATTGCGGGCAGAGTCACGTTGATTTGTCAAAAAACGCTTGAACTCTTTGAATTTCGCATTATCGA
>JAQCCA010000013.1 GCA_027621155.1 Pseudomonadota bacterium
TTAAATTTTATGGGATAGATTGAAATTATTTATTAGTGACCCAGTCGAGCCACTCTTCGGTAAGCTCTGAGATGTGCGCGCGTTTATTTTGCACAATAAGCAGGTCTCGTTCAAGTTTCATTTCAGGGCATTCAAGGATGTGAATGTTTGATTGATTGTGTAAGGCAGATAATGAAATGCAACCAATGGTATTGCTATTTAATACCGCAAGAATAATGGCTTCACTACTGCCAAGCTCCAAGAATAAATTCAATTGATAATCAAATAATGGCAGCATGGTCTGCTCGATCAGCATGCGACTGCCTGAGCCTTTTTCTCTGAGAATAAATGGATGTTTTTGCAGTGTTTTAATATCGACCGTTTTTTCTTTGGCTAAAGGATGATCTTTATGCACAAAAAGTTTCAATTCATCTTTGGCAAAGGCAAAACAATTGGTCTGATTACTTAAACTAGCGCTCTCAATAAATCCCAAATCTGTTTGATGTGAAATCACCGATTCAATAACTTGTTCACTATTGCCAATGTTAAGAGATAGCTCCACTTCAGGGTGCTGCTGTTTAAAGGAGGACATAAGTGTCGGCAGGATATAATTACCAATCGTATTACTTGCGGCAATATGCAAGCTGCCAATCAATGCTTGTGTGTGTTTGAAGAAATGCTCAATTTTATCAGTAGCTTCTAAAAGCGCCATCGCTTTGGGGTAAAGCTGCTGTCCATGATGATTAAGCACGATTTTGCGATCAATACGATCAAAGAGCTTAACACCAAGCTGAGTCTCAAGTGTTGATAATGCTGTACTTAGTGCTGGTTGCGTGAGACTTAAGCTCTCCGATGCCTTGGTAATGCTGCCATGTTTAGCAATGGCTGCAAAGATCAGTAATTGTTTGTGTGAAAGCATATTTTACCTAATCTCGGTTATAAATACTCAAAGCCTTTCTTGAAGTTAAAATTGTGCTCGGCTTCAATATGTCTTACTGTGCCTGATAATGAGCGCATGACAAGGCTATGCGTTTGTGCAAATTGACCTTTGCGCTTGACACCTTTTAGCATCTGCCCATCGGTGACACCTGTCGCGGCAAACAACACATTGCCAGAGGCTAGGTCATTTAGATGATAGATTTTATTTAAATCATTAATGCCCCATTTCTTCGCGCGTGCTTTTTCATCATCATTTCTGAAGATCAGGCGACCTTGCATTTGTCCACCTAAGCAACGAAGCGCCGCAGCAGCAAGCACACCTTCAGGTGCACCTCCTGTGCCCATGTACATATCAATGCCGGTATCTTCTTGTGCGGTAGCAATGACTGCGGAAACATCACCGTCACCGATAAGGGCAATGCGTGCACCGGCTTCTCTGCCTTGACGGATAATCTGTTCATGGCGTGGGCGATCTAAAATACAGACAACTAGTGCTTCAATAGGGACTCTTTTAAATTGAGCAAGGTTTTTCAAATTCTCAGCAGGTGTCGCATTGATATCGATAATATCTGCTGGCATGCCATGTCCACCCACCGCAATCTTTTCCATATAAACATCTGGAGCGTTTAAGAATCCACCATCTTCTGCCATCGCAATTACTGCTAAGGCATTAGGTCCACCTTTAGCTGTGATGGTTGTCCCTTCTAGTGGATCAAGTGCGATGTCAACCTTGGGTCCACCTTTGCCGACTTTCTCACCAATATAAAGCATGGGCGCCTCATCTCGCTCACCCTCACCAATGACGACAGTGCCATCGATGTCTAGACCATTTAAAGCGCGACGCATAGCATCAACAGCAACTTGATCAGCTGCTTTTTCGTCTCCTCGACCCATTTGGCGCCAAGCAGATAAAGCGGCAGCTTCGGTAACGCGAACGGTTTCTAATGCTAAATTACGATCCATTATTCTATCCCTTAGTTTGTATATGCACTGCCAAAATGATTACAAAGAATCCAGTGCTTGTTGAAAATCGCCAGTATTGTAACAATTGTGTGGTTAAAAGGGTATGGGTTTTCGTATAATACTCCCCATATTTTGGACCACAGATAGAGACACAAAAAGAGGCTCTTTTCCCTTTCTTGTGGATCATAATCCGAGCATGCGATAACCGTTTAAATCTATGGTTAATCTCTGGAAAAGTGAATCTGTTTTAAAGAACCCATAGCAGCGTCGTTTGATGACTTTAATTTTATTGTTTAACCCTTCTACAAAACCACTGGTTGATCTATTTTTAAAATAGTTAGCAATGCTGCCTTTATGCTTATTCAAAGTCTTTATAAACGTATTAAAGCAACTAAGGTCACTTTTCTCGACACTGATTATCCATCTATCCAATTTAGCCATAGCAGATTTTCTATCATGATGTGTGTTAAAAATATGCGTCAATTTTAGTGCATAGCTATGCGCCTTCTTTAAAAGAGGTGAGTGCTTATAAAGCGCTTCTAACTTTCGTTTTTCCTCTTTTGATAAACACTCGTATTGCTTCCTTAATATCCACATCATCCCCTCTAATTCGCTATATTCTTCGCAGGGAAGGATGCTCTTAAGTCGTTTCATTTCTTTGATTCTAACGTTATCTAGCGCTCCATGATACAACTTTGATACATGGTAACGATCAACAACTACTCTCTGCTTACCAAACACTTCTATCGCTGAATTTACGAAACCGTCATACATATCTGTGCATACTTGCTTAGCTGTCTTTTTAAGGTGATCTGGAATAGATTCTAAAAACGCCAAAACATCCTCTTTCTTTCGACTATCTAGTACACACAATACAGATAAATTACCCTGTTTATCTTTTACACTAATCACTGCTATAAAGTCTTGGTGACCTTTACGATTACTTATTTCATCAATGCCGATGGTTTCCAAATCTAAGTAATGACTCCAGTCAATTTCCCTATGGATTAGATTGTTGAGGATCGTTTGAACTGTCTTATAACTGATGCACTCCTTGCGCGAAACATCTTGTATTGTGCTATTAATAACACACCTGAGTAAATACTCTTCCAAGCCTTTGGTTATCTTACCTCCTTCCGCTATCCAGTTATACTTTTCGGTGGTTGTTGTACGATCATCGCAATACTGACATTCGTAGCGCACTGGTTTAATCCGTAGAATGACAGGTGTATCTAAAATTGAGGTATGTCTTACCTCAATTGGGGCACTATGGCCACAGTGTTTTGTCGCGTCTTTTCCGCACTCATGGCAGGTCGTTTTCGTGTGCTTACTCTCAACTGTAAATACAATATTTCCTTTAGTATCAATGGTTTGAGAGATAATTTCCAACGAATCTATATCCAACGGAAGAGTGAAATTTGACATTTATTGCGCGACATTTTGATTTAGGTAACAGCATTGTAACCCCTATGTGCACTGAATTCCATACCCACACAAAAGGGAAAAGAGCCTCTGATTGGTTGTGAGTTTTCATCAGATTTTATCACTTTCGCCAAGAAAAGCACTTAACGATTTCTATTTAGTAGCGCATAATGTAGAGCGTTTTAAATCTAAAAAGCAAAAAGCACTAAATACATGGCAAGGAAATATTTTGGCACCGATGGTGTGCGCGGGAAAGTAGGTGTTAATCCGATTACGCCAGAGTTTGCAATGAAGATGGGTAACGCAGTAGGGCAAGCGCTTCGAGAAAAAGGTTTGCCTCTTGTCGTCGTGATTGGGCAGGATACTAGACGCTCCTCGGATATGTTAAAGGCTGGGTTTATTGCAGGGATTACTGCAGTTGGTGTTAATGTGATTAATTTAGGCATGGTGCCAACACCTGTTGTCGCCTTTATGGTGCCAATTTTTAAAGCCGGAGCCGGAGTGGTCTTAAGTGCATCACACAATCCTTTTTATGACAATGGGATTAAACTGTTTTCGCCTGAAGGGCATAAGTTGCCTGATGATGTTGAATATCAGATTGAACGCTATATTGATGAAGCGTTTTACTATCAGCCAGAAGGTGAGTTTGGTGAGATTTATAGTCAGATCAATGAAGTCGAGCCTTATATCAAGCATTGTTTGGCCTCATTTGCGGATCAGATTAATTTGAATGATAAAAAAATCATTGTTGATTGCGCCAATGGCGCACTATTTCGTGTTGCCAAAGAAGTGTTTTCGCGCTTGAATTTGAACTTTGTTGATATAGCCTCAAGTCCAGATGGTTTAAATATTAATGAAAACTGTGGTGCAGTGCATCTAGATGCATTAAAAACTGCAGTTATAAATCAAAACGCTGATTTAGGTATTGCCTTTGATGGTGATGGTGATCGCATTATGCTCGTTGATGAAACAGGCTGCGTGGTTGATGGTGATGCTGTTTTACTGGCTTTAGCAAAATACAATGAAAACATACCCGGTGTGGTCGGTACGGTGATGACGAATCTTGCGATTGAACAGGAATTTTCAAAGCTTAATTTGCCATTTAAGCGCGCTAAAGTTGGTGATCGATATGTGATGGAACTGTTGCTTGAAAATAATTGGGCGCTTGGTGGTGAGTCTTCGGGGCACATTATTGATCTTCGTTACAACTCAACCGGTGATGGATTAATGGCAGCATTGCAAATTTTGGCATTATTAACCAAGACAAATAAACCTTTGTCGGTGATGGTCAATAGTCAAAAAATGCCACAGTTGATGATCAACGTGCCGTTAACAAAGAAGCTTGATGCTAATGATATGAGTCTATTGATTGAAGATGTCAGCTTTGTCGAGAAAACCTTAGGTGATGACGGTCGTGTGGTCTTGCGCCCCTCAGGTACTGAACCAGTATTGCGTGTAATGGTTGAGGCAAAAACAGTTGATCTTACTAAAAAGTGGGTGGATTATTTGGTTGAAAAAGTTAAAGAAAAACTAAATGCTTAATATGGAGTAACGATGAGAAAGCAAATTATAATTGGCAACTGGAAGATGAATGGCTCGATATTATCGATTAAAAGTCTATGTGAATCGTTAAATAAATTATCAGCAGAATCGCTATCTGCCGATATGGCAGTGTGTGTGCCTAATGTTTATTTGTCCTATGTTAGCGACAATATCAAAGGAGTCGCTCTTGGCGTGCAAAATATTAGCCAATATGATAACGGTGCTTACACTGGCGAGGTGAGTGTGAGCATGCTTAAGGATTTTAATTGCCAATACGCTATTGTTGGACATTCTGAGCGTCGCGCGCTATTTGGCGAAAGTAATATCGATGTCGCCTTAAAAGCTAAAAAAGCAACTGAAGCAGGACTTTGTGCCATTGTTTGCGTTGGTGAGACATTACAAGAAAGAACTTCAGGTAAATTGGAGGAAGTGTTAAAAACTCAGCTGAGTATCGTACTAAATGAGCTGACTCTAAATCAATTGAGAAATGTTATCATTGCTTATGAGCCAGTATGGGCGATTGGTACAGGGCTTGCGGCAACGGCATCACAGGTTCAGGAAGTCCATGCTTACTTGCGCTCGATCGTCACAAACTTCCATGTTGAGCTTGCTAAAAATATCAAAATTATATATGGTGGCAGCCTTAAGCCATCGAATGCTGATGAGATATTGAAGTTGGCAGATGTCGATGGTGGTTTGATAGGGGGTGCTTCTCTTTGTGGGAAGGACTTTGGTGAAATTGTTAAACATGCAAAAGCGGTTAAAAATGCCAAGCATGTAAAATAGGCAAAACAAGTAAATGTTAGCGTTAGTTATCACTGTACATATAATTGTTGCTGTATTGATTGTTGGATTGATATTGTTGCAACAAGGCAAAGGAGCAAGCATGGGCGCCTCATTTGGGTCAGGCGCATCTCAAACCGTATTTGGTAGCCGAGGAGCGGCGCCATTTATGTTTAAGTTCACAGCTTTTTTAGTCGCTGTTTTTTTTGTCACAAGCGTAAGTTTAAGCTATATTGGCAAGCAAAATGCAAACAAGGGTGCCGAGGCTCAAGCATCAAGCGGTGTGTCGCAAGCTGATTATCAAAAACAGCAAGCAGCTCAGCAGGCTTTGATTGATCAGGCTAAAGCAACTGATGCAAGAGAAAACAAAGGTGCAGTGAGCAATCTTCTAAAAACACCAGCAGCGGCAACATCAAACACTGATGAGAAGTCAAAGCAGGCAGTTGATGTGAAGAATGCAACAACTAAAGAAAAAGAAGCGGTACCCGCGTCAACTAAATAGCTAGAGTAGAGCTTTTGATCGGTAAAGCTATGATGCTTATGAGCTTATAGCGATTTGTCAAAGGCTGTTTTAGTAAAGTTAAGTTTATTTTGCCAAAGTGGTGGAATTGGTAGACACGCCATCTTGAGGGGGTGGTGAGCACAGCTCGTGCGGGTTCGAGTCCCGCCTTTGGCACCAAAAACGAGGATATAGGCATGTTGCAATATAGTGTATATCATGAGTTTTTGCCGATTTTGATTTTTCTCATTGTGGCGATTGCTATCGCATCAGCAATGGCGATTGGCGGCAAAATGCTATCAATTATTGTTGGGGTGCATAACCCGAACCCGGAAAAGAACGCACCATTTGAGTGCGGATTTACTGAATTTGAAGATGCGCGCATCAAGTTCGATGTGCGTTTTTATTTGGTTGCCATTTTGTTTTTAGTTTTTGATCTTGAGGTTGCCTTTATGATTCCTTGGGGTGTGCTGGTGCGCGATAGTGGTGCTGGTGGTATTTCATGGGCAGCTTTTATTGCGATGATGATATTCTTGTTCATCTTACTAATTGGATTTATCTATGAGTGGAAGAAAGGGGCACTAGAATGGGAGTAGAAGAAGGCATTAACAATAATAAAGGCTTTATCACTGCCAGCGCTGATTCTTTAGTAAATTGGGTGCGTACAGGGTCTTTGTGGCCGGTAACCTTTGGTCTTGCCTGTTGCGCCGTTGAAATGATGCATGCAGGGGCTGCGCGTTATGACTTGGATCGTTTTGGTATTGTATTTCGCCCGAGTCCACGTCAATCAGATGTATTGATTGTTGCCGGTACTTTGTGTAATAAGATGGCGCCAGCTACGCGTAAAGTCTATGATCAGATGCCTGATCCAAAATGGGTGATTTCCATGGGGTCGTGTGCTAATGGTGGTGGCTATTATCATTATTCCTATTCCGTAGTTAGGGGTTGCGATCGCATTATGCCAGTGGATATTTATGTGCCTGGTTGCCCGCCAACGGCTGAAGCGCTTATCTATGGCATTATTCAGCTTCAAAATAAAATCAAACGCACTAATACAATTGCGAGGAAATGACGATGTCGTTAACGCAAGAATTTATCGATGATTTAAAAAATGACTTTAACAGTCAGTTTATCTCAACAACTTTTCAACACGATGAACTTACCGTTGAAATTGCCAAAGATAATCTCATTAAAGTGATGACACGCTTAAAAAAAGTATTTAAGTTCGAGCAGCTTATTGATATTAGTGGCGTTGATTACTTAAGCTTTGGTGAAGATGAGTGGAAGACACAAAGTGCCACGAGTAGTGGCTTTTCGCGCGGTGTAGTCAACGGTGAGTTATTACATAAAGAGCCTAATAAAGGCAAGAAGCGCTTTGCGGTGGTTTATCACTTAATGAGTTTGGCACTTAATATTCGCTTGCGTGTTAAGGTTTATTTAGATGAGTTTGATCTTATGCTGCCAAGCGTTGTCGATATTTGGCCTGCGGCAAACTGGAATGAGCGTGAAGCTTTTGATATGTTCGGTTTTGTTTTTACAGGGCACCCTGATCTGCGCCGAATATTGACAGATTATGGCTTTGTAGGGCATCCATTTAGAAAGGATTTCCCGCAAAGTGGTTATGTTGAAATGCGTTATGATGAAACGCAAAAACGTGTCGTTTACGAACCGGTAGAAATTGATCCGCGTGTTAATGCGCCTAAGGTTATTCGTCAAGATAACCGTTACTTAGATGAACAGTAATTGAGAATGCTATGGCAGAATTTAAAAACTATACAATGAACTTTGGTCCGGTGCATCCGGCGGCTCATGGGGTATTGCGTTTGGTGTTGGAGCTTGACGGTGAAGTTGTTGTTCGCGCTGATCCGCATATTGGGCTTTTGCATCGCGGTACCGAGAAATTGGCTGAATCCAAACCATTTAATCAAAGCATTGGTTATATGGATCGCTTAGATTACGTATCAATGATGTGTAATGAGCATGCTTATGTCTTGGCGATTGAAAAGCTGCTTGAGATTGAAGTGCCAAAACGTGCGCAATACATCCGTGTGATGTTTGCTGAAATTACGCGTATTCTGAATCACTTATTGTGGACAGCGGCGAATAGTTTGGACTTAGGTGCAATGACGATGTTTCTTTATGCGTTTCGCGAGCGTGAAGATCTGTTTGACTGCTATGAAGCAGTTTCAGGGGCGAGAATGCATGCAACTTATTTCCGTCCAGGTGGTGTTGCGCGCGATTTACCATTGACGATGCCAAAATATGAAAAATCTCGTTTCACATCAAAGCGTAAATTAAAAGCGATTAATAAAAATCGCCAAGGCTCATTGCTTGATTTTATTTGGGACTTTACTGAGCGTTTTCCAAAGTGTGTTGATGAATATGAAAACCTGTTAACCAATAACCGTATTTGGAAACAGCGTACCGTTGGTATTGGTGTGGTAACGCCAGAGCGCGCTAAAGCATTAGGCTTTGGTGGTCCAATGTTAAGAGGCTCAGGTGTCGCTTGGGATCTTCGCAAGAAACAACCGTACGATGTTTATAGTGAGCTTGATTTTGATATTCCGGTTGGTAGCCATGGTGATTGCTATGATCGCTATTTGGTGCGTATGGCAGAAATGCGCGAATCCAATAAAATCATCCGTCAATGCGTAGAATGGTTGCGTCACAACGAAGGTCCTATTATGGCGCCAAATCACAAAGTGACTCCGCCTAAGCGTGATGAGATGAAAAACAGTATGGAAGCCTTAATTCACCATTTCAAACTTTTCTCTGAGGGCTATTGCGTGCCCGAAGGTGAAGTGTATGTGGGAACGGAGCATCCAAAAGGTGAATTTGGAATTTACTTGGTATCAGATGGTGCCAATAAGCCTTATCGTCTAAAGATTAGAGCGCCAGGCTTTACCCATTTAAGTGCGATGAATGAAATGTTAAGCGGGCATATGTTATCCGATGCTCCGGCAATTATTGCGACACAAGATATTGTGTTTGGCGATGTAGATAGATAAGTAAGGTTTGTCTATGTTAGAGAATAAGTTAGATAAAAAAGAAATATTTTCACCTCAAGTCACTGAGTTGCTAGAAAATTGGGAAAAGCGTTATCCCGCTAATCAAAAGCGCTCTGTCATCATCCCTGGCTTGCATGTTTTGCAAGACTATAACAACGGCTATTTAACCGAAGAGTTAATGGATAAATTAGCAATTTATTTAGATGTGCCAGCAGCTTCAGTCTATGAAGTGGCAACTTTCTATAGCATGTATGATCTTAAAAAAGTGGGTAGACATAAGCTAAATGTATGCACCAATCTTTCATGTATGTTAAATGGTGCCAAGAAAATCATGACGCACATTGAAAATAAGCTCGATATTAAAGCAGGACAAACAACGGCGGATGGCAGAATTACGCTGAAGTCTGTCGAGTGTCAGGGTGCATGCTGTGGTGCGCCAATGTTGGAAGTGGATAAGGTTTTTTATGAAAACTTAACCATTGCAAAAGTCGATCAAATTATTGATTCTTTGGAGTAGCAGATGGCGAATGAAGTATGTTTTAGAACCCTGCACCTTGAGCGACCGTGGTCATTGAAGTCTTACGAGTCGATAGGCGGATACTCTTATTGGAAAAGAATCCTTGATGAGAAAATTCCACCTGAAGTCGTTATTGAAGAGCTTAAAAAATCAGGTCTACGTGGGCGTGGTGGTGCTGGCTTTCCTACAGGTCTTAAGTGGAGCTTTATGCCGCGCAACTTGCCAGGACAAAAATATGTCGTATGCAATTCCGATGAAGGTGAACCAGGCACTTGCAAAGATCGCGAGATTTTACGCAATAATCCACATCAATTAATCGAAGGCATGGCAATTGCCGGTTATGTCACCGGTGCAACCGTCGGTTATAACTATATCCGTGGCGAGTTTTATGAGCCGATTGCACGTTTTGAGGCTGCCTTAAATGAAGCCCGTGCGATGGGTTTGATCGGATTTAACCTGCGTAGTTCAGGTGTTGATTTTAATTTATATTGCTCAATCGGTGCGGGTGCTTATATCTGTGGCGAAGAAACCGCATTATTAAATTCGCTTGAAGGCCGTAAAGGTCAACCGCGATTTAAGCCACCGTTTCCAGCCAATAAAGGTCTATATGGTTGTCCTACCAATATTAATAATACTGAGACCTATGCTTCAGTGCCGCCAATACTCGAGCATGGCGGTGAATGGTTTCAGAAAATGGGCACAGAGAAAAGTGGTGGTACTAAGCTTTTTTGTGTTTCAGGGCATGTTAATACTCCTGGTGTGTTTGAGATTGGTCTTGGTACGCCATTTAAAGACTTGCTAGCGATGGCAGGTGGCGTGCGTGATAATAAAAAAATCAAAGCAGTGATTCCAGGTGGCAGTTCATGTAAGATCCTAACTGTTGATGAGATGATGTCTTTAACCATGGATTATGAAGCCATTGGTCAAGCAGGCTCAATGTTAGGCTCAGGTGCTGTTGTTGTCCTTGATGAAGATACTTGTATGGTCGAGTTGTTAGCGCGCTTAGCAGAGTTTTATTATGAAGAGTCCTGTGGTCAGTGTACCCCGTGTCGCGAAGGAACTGGCTGGTTGGCAAGAACCTTGGAGCGTATTTTGCACGGTGAAGGTAAGCCAGAGGATATCGATAATTTAGCACGTGTCGCCTCAAATATTGAAGGCAATACTATTTGTGGTTTAGGTGACGCTGCGGCGTGGCCAGTACAAAGCTATATTAAGAAATTCAGACATGAATTTGAATATATGATTGAACATAAGCGCAGTATTGTCGGTGCTTAATAAATAGTGAAACCCTATTATTAATTTAAGCGTAGGGTTAAAAATAAACGTAATTGATGAAGGGTGACTCCCGTGTCAGAAAAAGAAGCAACAAAACAACTTAATATCGAGATCAATGGTCAGCCATATCCGGCGAAGCCTGGTGAGATGATTATTCAAATCGCTGATAGGCATGGTATTTATATTCCGCGCTTTTGTTATCACAAGAAACTCTCGATAGCAGCCAACTGCAGAATGTGTCTTGTCGAAGTTGAAGGCGCAAGAAAGCCATCTCCAGCGTGCGCGACACCGATTATGGATGGCATGAAGGTTTTTACAAAATCGCCAACGACACTTTCTTATCAAAAGAAGGTCATGGAGTTTTTACTGATTAACCATCCGCTTGATTGTCCTATTTGCGACCAAGGTGGTGAGTGTGAACTGCAAGATGTCGCGATGGGTTATGGTAGTGATGTTTCTAAATATAATGAAACTAAGCGCGTATTTGATGATCCAACCTTAGGACCATTAGTCGCAACTGATATGACGCGTTGTATTCAATGTACACGCTGTGTGCGTTTTGGTGAAGAAATCAGCGGTGATAAAGAGCTTGGCGCTATGGGTAGAGGGGACCACACGCAAATTGGTACTTATGTTGCTAAAACCGTCAATTCGGAATTATCCGGTAATATTATTGATTTATGCCCAGTGGGTGCGTTGACATCTAAACCCTTTAGATTCAATGCGCGTGCTTGGGAGCTGCAGCAATATGCAACAATTTCAGGTGCTGACTGCGTTGGTGCCAATATCTACGCGCACACGCGTCGCAATCAACTAATGCGTGTTGTGCCAAAAGAAAACGAAAGCATTAATGAAACGTGGATTGCTGATAAGGATCGTTTTGCTTATACCGGTGTTTATGCCGAAGATCGTGTCACACAACCGATGATCAAAAAAGCAGGTGCTTGGGTTGATGTATCGTGGGAAGAAGCATTAGATTTTGTCAAAGTAGCCATCGAGCAAACCAAAGTTCAAGACGGTGTTAATGCGATATCGAGTCTTGCTTCAGATTCAGCAACAACAGAAAGCTTATACCTTATCCAAAAACTGATGCGTCAAGTTGGATCAAACAATATTGATACACGCTTAATGCAAGGCGCGCATGCCTTAACACTGCACACCGGTGTCGGGTTTGATTGTGAATTAGCTGAGATTGAAAATGCCGATGTTGCATTACTTGTTGGCAGCTATTTGCGAAAAGAAGTGCCATTGATTAATCACCGCGTGCACAAGGCAGTGAAAAATGGCGCGAAGGTTTTGGCGCTCAATAGCCAAGAATATGACTTCAATTATGCCGTTCAGACGACACAAGTTGAAGCCAATGAGATGGTTTATGCGCTGGCAAATTTAGTGAAAGCTGTAGCGCAAAAAATCTCACAACTAATATCATCAGAGATAGTTAATAAGACCATTGAAACACTAGAGATTTTGCCTGAAATTGAAGCTTTAGCAACAGCGTTGGTATCTTCTGAAAAACCGGTAATGATTTTAGGTTTTGATGCGATCTTAAATAAAGATTTTGCTGAAGTTTACGCATTGTTTACTGAGCTTAAAACCTTACTCTCTGCCAAAGGTGGTGTACTTGGTTTTGGCGCTAATGCCAAGGGTGCGTTACTTGCAGGAGCGGCGAGTGAGTATCTGCCAGGTGCTAATGAAAACTTACAACAAGGCATGAACACACAAGCGATATTGAGTAATAAAACCAAATTACTATTGAACTTTGCAGTTGAGCCTGAGTTTGATTCAGTGCTAGGTCAAGAAGCCTTAAAAAATCTGCAAGAGATTGATATCGTGGCAGCATTTACAAGCTATGCAACGGCTGAAATGTTTGAATATGCGGATATCATATTGCCGATTACTACACATTTTGAGGAAGATGGTTCATTTGTGAATATCGCTGGGCAAACACAGCGTTTTAAAGCCGTTATCCAACCATATGAAGACAGTAAGCCTTTGTGGAAAGTATTGCGTGTATTAGCGAACCTATTAAATTTGGAAGGCTTTGATTACCAAACCGTTGATGAGGTTTATCAGGAGTTCATAACACATGAACAAGCTGAGTTAAAAGTTGATATTGATGGGTTGTTTAAAAAAGGCTTAACAGCATTGACTGAAGGCTATCATGTCACGCCATCTGTATCGATGTATCGTACAAATGCGTTATTAAGACGTGCTAAACCATTGCAAGCAACGAAAGATGCTTATTATGCGCAAAGCTTGCGTGTGTCAGCTAAGTATGCCGTAGCACATGACATAAACACATCAGGTCGTGTGATTGTTAAACTTGATGACAAAGCATACGAGGTTGATCTTATCGTTGATAGCACATTAGCCAAAGACACGATAATCGTGCCGTTTCAGCTTATGCCGACTTGTGGCAAAGCTTGGGGCAATGTTACAATCACGCCAATTAAACAGACGGTGGTAAACGCATGATTTTAGATATTATCTGGATTGTTCTAAAAGTCTTATTAATCGTTATCCCTTTGATTTTGGTTGTAGCTTATTACACCTATGCAGAGCGTAAAGTGATTGGCTATATGCAGGATCGTATTGGTCCAAATCGTGTGGGCTCTTTTGGTTTATTACAACCCATCGTTGACGCGGTTAAGTTGTTGCTTAAAGAAATTATTATCCCAGCAAAATCAAACCGCTATTTGTTTTTTATCGCACCGATGCTCGCTTTCGCACCTGCTTATACGGCGTGGGCAGTTGTGCCGTTTGGCAAGGGCATTGTGTTGGCGGATATCAATGCTGGTGTGTTGTATATTCTGGCAATGACCTCAATTGCGGTATATGGTGTGATTATCGCCGGTTGGGCATCTAACTCAAAATATGCGATGTTTGGTGCATTGCGTGCAGCAGCTCAGGTTGTATCCTATGAGTTAGCAATGGGCTTTGCCATCATCGGTGTGTTGATTGCCGCGGGTTCACTTAATCTAAGCACGATTGTCGAAACACAACAAGGCGGTATTTGGCATTGGTATTTTATTCCGCTATTTCCTTTGTTTGTTATTTACTTTATCTCAGGTGTTGCTGAGACGGGACGTGCGCCATTTGATGTGATCGAAGGTGAGTCAGAGATTATTGCTGGACATCATGTTGAGTATTCCGGTGCGCGCTTTGCTTTATTCTTCTTAGCAGAATATGCCAATATGATTTTGATCAGCTTGTTAACTGCGGTTTTCTTTTTAGGTGGTTGGATTTCGCCATTTCAAAACATTCCTGTGCTTGATCAGTTCTTTAGCTTTGTGCCAGGCATGATCTGGTTATTCTTAAAAACTGGTATTTTCATGTTTATGTATTTATGGATTCGTGCAACTTTCCCAAGATATCGCTATGACCAATTAATGCGATTGGGCTGGAAAATATTTATTCCAGTGACTTTAGTATGGGTTATTGTGGTTGCATTTATGGTTAAACTTGGCTTAGGTCCTTGGTGGTAGGAGATTTATTGATGTTTAAAGCAATTAAACGCTATTGTCAGACCTTTTTGCTATGGGAATTGTTAAAAGGTCTTAAGATTACCGGTAAGCACTTTTTCACGCGAAAAGTGACCGTGCAATACCCAGATGAAAGAACGCCGCAATCAGGTCGTTTTCGTGGACTGCATGCGCTTCGCCGCTATGAAAATGGTGAAGAGCGTTGTATCGCGTGTAAATTATGTGAAGCGGTATGTCCTGCCTTGGCGATTACCATTGAAGCAGAGCCACGTGAAGATGGCTCAAGACGTACGACAAAATATGAAATTGATTTATTCAAGTGTATCTTTTGTGGTTTTTGTGAAGAATCTTGTCCGGTGGACTCGATTGTTGAAACACGTGTGTTTGAATACCACTTTGAAAAACGTGGTGAAAATATTATGACCAAAGCAAAGCTTTTGGCAGTTGGTGATAAGTATGAAGATGAAATCGCGAAAGATCGTGAAGCAGACAGAGCATTTAGGTAGGGATTTATGAGTGTAAATATTATCTTTTATGTATTTGCTGCACTAACGGTGCTTGGTGCACTATTGGTGATCAGTGCAAAAAACCCAGTGCGTGCAGTTATTGCGAAAGTCTTTACTTTCTTTGCAGCGGCGGGTGTCTGGCTTACGATGCAGCAGGAGTATCTCGCCTTACTTTTGATCGTTGTTTATGTCGGCGCGGTTTTGGTGATGTTCTTGTTTGTGGTGATGATGCTAGATATCGATATTGTCATCAAACAGAAAAAATTAGTATTCTACTGGCCAATCGTAATCTTATTATGTGCGTGTTTAGCAGTGCTTATTTCAATTGTGGTTAGTCATACCTTTGCTGATAGAACTATGACCGGTGGTTTAGGTACCGTTGAAAATCTAGGGCGTGAGATGTTCTCGAATAAGTATCTTTATGCGTTTGAGCTCGCTGGTATGGTCTTATTAGCGGCGATGGTATCTGCCATTACTTTGACTTTCCGTGGTAAAAAACCAGGTAACAAATCGATTAATCCGAGCTTACAGATTCAAACACAAGCGAAAGATCGTTTGACAATGGTTAAGATGAAAGCAGAACAAAGTGCTTCAATAGCAAAAACAGAAAATAAAGAAAAGTCACAAGATAATTCTGATCAGGGAGAACCTAAGAATGGCTAGTATTCCGGTACCCATTACGCATTATTTGATTTTTAGTGCGATTATATTCTCGTTAAGCATTGCCGGCATTATTATGAACCGTCGCAATCTATTGATTTTGTTGATGTCGATAGAGTTAATGCTCTTAGCAGTCAATACGAACTTTATTGCTTTCTCAAGTATGCTTAAGCAAAACACAGGTGATGTGTTCGTCTTCTTTATTCTAACGGTTGCCGCTGCTGAGGCAGCCATCGGTTTGGCGATTGTAGTTGTGTTATTTAGAACACGCAAAACAATCGATGTCGGTCAATTAAATACATTAAAGGGCTAAGGCGATGGGAATTGATTTTATTATTGCCATTATTATCTTGGCGCCAGCATTAGGTGCAATCGTTGCCGGCTTTTTTTCAAAAAAGGTACAATTAACCGGTGTTAACTGCATTACGATTGGCTTGGTACTTTTATCATTTATTTTGAGTGTTATTTTGGCATTAGGCGTTTATTTGCATAATGACGTTTATACGGTTACATACTTCAACTGGGCATTGTTTCCATCCTTAGGCATGAAGGTCAGCTTCACTGTCGATAAACTATCTGTCTTTATGATGTTGATCGTGACATTTGTATCCACCTTGGTGCATGTCTACTCAATTGGTTATATGAAAGCCGAAGATGGTTACGCGCGCTTTTTTGCGTATATCTCAGGTTTCACCTTTGCCATGCTGTGTTTGGTTATGGGCAATAACTTCTTAATACTCTTCTTTGGTTGGGAAGGGGTGGGTTTATTTTCATATCTCTTAATCGGTTATTACTTTGATAAAGACTCTGCCAATGAAGCAAGTCTACGCGCTTTTATTGTTAACCGTGTCGGTGATTTAGGATTCTTGTTAGGGATCGCTGCAGTCATTTACTATTGTAATTCGATCGATTACAACACCGTATTCACTGCTGTGAGTAATCTTGATAACAGCCAAATGATTTCATTCTTGGGTATGCAATTTAGCCCGATCACGTTGATGTGTGTGCTGCTGTTTATCGGAGCGATGGGTAAATCAGCGCAGTTCCCGCTACATACTTGGTTAGAAGGCTCGATGGAGGGTCCAACGCCGATCTCAGCACTGATCCACGCGGCAACCATGGTGACTGCAGGTGTCTTTATGATCGCGCGCTTATCACCGATGTTTGTTCACTCAGCAACCGCATTAAGCTTTGTGATGATCATTGGTGCGATTACCTGTTTGTTTATGGGTTTGATTGCGATTGTGCAAATGGATATTAAGCGCGTTATCGCTTATTGTACCTTGTCACAATTAGGTTATATGATGGTTGCCCAAGGTGCCTCAGGTTTTTCCATTGGTATGTTCCATTTAATGACACATGCGATGTTTAAAGCATTACTATTCTTAGCAGCCGGTTCAGTGATTGTCGCGTTACATCACGAGCAAGACATGCGCAAGATGGGTGGTTTAAGAAAATACATGCCAGTGACCTATATTTGTATGATTATTGGGGGCTGGGCATTAGCTGCAATTCCGCCATTTGCTGGCTTCTTCTCAAAAGATTTGATTATTGATGCGGCAGCAACCACAACTTTGCCAGGGCATGAGTTTTCTTATTATTTAGTATTGGCTTGTGCGTTTGTTACGTCTTTCTATACCTTTAGAATGATCTTTATGACATTTCATGGTCCAACACGAATGGATGCGCACACCAAGGCGCATGTTAAAGAATCACCATTAACAATTTTGATTCCATTGATTTTGTTAGCGATTCCATCAGTGTTTGCGGGGATGCTGTTCTTTGAGCCAGCGTTAACACCAAACCTTGCCAATGCACATGGCTTCTTTGGCAATACGATTGCTCAATACCATGAACCTGCTTTAGGTAATATGACGGTTGTCGCAACTTTGGCGCAAGAAGCAGCCACTAAAACGCCGTGGGATTTCGTGATGCATTCTGTGCATACCCCAGCTTTTTGGTTGGCAATTTCAGCACTTATTTTGGCATATATCTTCTATGTATTGATGCCAAGTATTCCTAAGGCGTTAGCTGATATGCGTTCAGGATTTGGTATTTTGCATTATATCCTTGTCAAAAAATATTTTATCGATGGCTTGTATGATCTTGTGTTTGTCAAAGGCGTTGTGCTACTAAGTAAAGTACTATGGGTTGTAATCGATATCTTTATGATTGATAAGGTCGCTGTTCAAGGCAGTGCGGATTTGATTTATTTTGCGGGCAAGAAGATGACACGTGTACAGCGTGGTTACTTGTTTGACTACGCACTGGTGATGTTGATTGGTGTTTTAGCATTGATCGCATGGCTAATTTTTTGGGTAAACTAAGGCTTTGGTTAAAGGAAAGTTAATACTATGTTTATAACTCACTATTTATTAAGCTTGCTAATCTGGGTGCCGATTATCGGTGGCTTTATTGTATTAGCAGCGAAATCGCCAGATGGCAAAAAAGAAGCGGCACGCTGGACGGCGCTAGCGGTTGCCATATTAACGCTTTTATTGTGTGTTCCTTTATACCTTGAGTTTGATCCAACCAGTGCTAGCATGCAGTTTGTTGAGCGTGTGCGTTGGTTTAGTTTATTCAATAATAATGATGCGGTTTACTACTATCTTGGCGTTGACGGATTCTCCGTACTATTTATTATCTTAACAAGCTTCACCAATGTGGTGATTGTGCTTGCCGCTTGGCGTAGCATCAAAGTACGCTTAAGACAATATATGGCGATTTTCCTGATTACTACCGGCTTAACCAATGCGGTATTTATGGCACAGGATACGATGCTGTTTTATGTGTTTTGGGAGGCGCTATTAATTCCAACCACATTAGGTATTGGTATCTGGGGTGGCAAGAAAAAAGCCTATGCCGCGATTAAATATTTCTTATATACTTTTGCCAGTTCTATTTTCTTATTGGTTGCGTTTTTGTATATCCAGCAACAAGTGGCAAGTTTACCAAGTGCAAGCTTAGTTGATAGTGGTACGTTCTCGATTCAGAACTTTATTTTCTGGGCAACGCAAGCAAATGATATGGGGCAGTTAGTCAATATCACACTAACGGCTCAATGGCTATTGTTTGGTGCGTTCTTTTTGGCATTTGCCGTTAAGGTTCCGATGTGGCCATTTCATTCATGGTTGCCAGATGCGCATTCTGAGGCACCAGCTGGTGGTTCGGTTGTCCTTGCCGCATTGATGTTAAAGCTGGGTGCTTATGGTTTCTTACGCTTTGTTTTACCATTGATCCCAAGTATTACAGCAGTTCTTGATTGGCTTTTGATTGGCATTTCATTGATTGCCATTGTTTATGTTGGCGTTGTTGCAATTGCGCAAACCGATTTCAAACGCCTTATCGCTTACTCGTCAATTTCCCATATGGGCTTAGTGACGTTGGCAATGTTCTCTATCTTCTTATTGGTGAAGAACAATCCTGATCAAGTATTAGGTATGGCAGATGCGCAATTAGCAATTCAAGGTGCAGTCTTTCAAATGATCGCCCATGCTTTCTCATCAGGAGGCATGTTTATTGGTTGCGGTTATTTATATTTGCGTATGCAAAGTCGCAATATTGCCGATTTCCAAGGGGTTGCCCGTTCAATGCCAATCTTTGCGACATTCTTTATGTTGTTTTGTTTAGCAAATGTCGGACTTCCTGGTACCAGTGGCTTCGTTGGTGAATTTTTGATTATCTTAGCGGTGTTTAAATACTCACCATGGGTAGCATTGCTTGCTGGATTAACGCTTGTTATTGCGCCTGCGTATACGCTGTGGATGTACAAGCGTGTGTTCTTTGGTAAGGTGATCACAACGCAAGTTGCTAACTTAAAAGACATTAGCGGTCTTGAGATTTTTGTCTTTGTATTATTAGCGATTCCTACTATCTGGTTTGGTATTTATCCAGAACCGATTCTACAACTTTCTTCAGCAGCTTCGACACATATTATTCAAGCTGCACATGCGGTAACGATAGGGTAAAGAGAAATGATGTTAGCAAATATTATCACCATACTTCCTGAAATTACGTTAGGCATTGCCGCATTGGTTGTGATGCTAGCGGATTTATTCTTTGGCAAGAAAGTCAAAAATATTGCCTATATTCTGACACAAGTCTTTTTGATTATTGCGGCGTGGATTTTATTAAAATCACTTGACTCGCATATTCATGTCGGTTTTGAAGGGCAGACCTTATCAACTGAGCTGACCTTTATCTTGCAAGAAGTCATCATACTTGTCGCATTTTTCGTTTTTATATACTGCAAAGAATATATTGAAGATAGAAAGCTGCCACAGGGTGAATTTTATGTCTTGTCACTATTGTCTATTCTAGGTGCGCTGGTTCTAACATCAGCACATAGCTTATTAACGATCTATATCGGCTTAGAGTTGTTATCTTTGCCATTGTATGCATTGCTTGCCATTCGTCGTGGTTTTGCAACAGGAGCAGAAGCGGCAATTAAGTACTTTGTACTAGGTGCAATTGCCTCAGGCTTATTGTTATATGGCATGTCATTTATCTATGGTGTCACGGGTAGCTTGGATTTAACGGAAATTGGTAAATACCTAGCCAGTCCAGATATGGCGCATTCACAAATCGTGTTAATTGCGATGGTATTGATGATTGCTACAGCGACTTTCAAGTTGGGTGCCGTACCTTTTCATATGTGGGTGCCTGATGTTTATGAGGGATCCCCTAATGCTGTTACTGCATTTTTAGCCTCAGTGCCTAAGGTTGCGGCTTTTGCGATGCTTGTTAATATCCTAATGATTGGCATGCCAGCGCAAGCTTTTGCATGGAGCAAAGTGCTCAGCGTACTAGCCGTTTTGTCGATCTTCTTTGGTAACTTACTGGCGTTGGCACAGAAAAATGTCAAACGTATGCTTGGTTATTCAACGATCTCACATATTGGTTTTGTGTTATTAGCACTGATATTAAACCCGCATGCTTTTGCCGTATCGACAGCACTTTTCTATGTCATCATCTATGTATTGATGTCAGCAGCTGGCTTTGGTGTGCTGATCGTATTAAGTGTGCGCGGCAATGAAGTTGAGAACTTGGCAGATTTTGCGGGTCTTAATCGCCGTAATCCATGGATTGCCTTTATTATGCTGATCGTGATGTTCTCAATGGCAGGCATCCCGCCGTTATCTGGGTTTACTGCTAAACTATTTGTGATTATGGGTTTGATTGATACAGGACACTTAGGATTAGGTATCTATGCCTTAATTATGTCCGTTATCGCTTGTTATTATTATCTACGTGTGATCAAGTCGATGTACTTTGATTTACCTAAAAACCAAACACCAGTATATGCGAATAAAGTCACTTTATTTGGCTTAAGCATCAATGCTGGTTTAATCGTATTGCTTGGCGTTTTCCCAGCGTTATTGGTTACGCTTATTTCACCAATTTATGGGTTGTTTTAAACAGTAACCTGTCCTGTTTAGCCTAAATTCTTATGATGATATTATCTTTTGTATAACCGTTCTGCATAGCTGTATTTCTTTGATTTTCAATATATATGGTAACTACCCAGCAGGTTAGATTTTGATAAATCGTAATTTTTGGCAATTTTTCTCGATTTAATGTTT
>JAQCCA010000225.1 GCA_027621155.1 Pseudomonadota bacterium
TTAAAAGGCTTTTTTCTGTCATATTTTGCGTAAATTGTCTTGCAGAGAGACCGAGAAGTGCCATACGAATTTGGTATAAATTATAGATATCTGTTTCCTCAAAATTTCTAACAATTGGCCCCTTGTTAGGGACCACTTTAACTATACCTTCAGCACTCAAGTGACTTATAGCTTCCCGCAGTATGGTTCTTGAAACACCAAGATCCTCAGTTAATCTTTTCTCAATAAGTTTTTCACCAGGCTTAAAATGACCAGTAATTATTGCATCACGAATAGTCTTGATTACTGCTTCTTTTAAGGATGAAAGACGCGGAATTGGATTTAAAACTTTAATTTCGCCCATGATAAAAATTGTATTACAATATTACGATCTTAACATTAGAAAACCAAGTAAATAAAGGAGTTATCGTGTCGTCTGAAAAAATTAAAGTAGGAATTGTTGGTTTAGGTAGATGGGCAAAGGTTTTAACCGCTGCTGCATTAAAATCAGAAAAATTTGAAATCGCTAAAGGCTTTACTCGCTCAGAGGAGAAAAGACAGGCTTTTACAGCGGAGTTTGGAATTCCAACAGTTGCTAGCTTAGATGAACTTCTGTCTGATCCTGAAATCAAAGGGGTAATTTTGACTGTTCCTAATGAGCAGCATTTACCGGTTGCTGAGGCAGTAGCAAAAGCAGGAAAGCATGTATACACAGAAAAGCCTATTGCAAATACACTTGAGTCAGGATTATTAATTGAGCAGCTGGTTGACAAATACGGTGTACAGATAATGGTAGGGCATAGCGCAAGGTTGTTAAAGGGTGCGCGTATGATCAGAGAAGCAATTGATAACGGGGATCTTGGTAAAGTTGCATTTATTGAGGCTAACTTTTCTAATGAAAGAGCTCTTGAGCTAACTCCTGATACTTGGAGATGGTACAAGGATCGAGCACCAGGTGGACCTTTATCACAACTTGCAATCCATCAGTTTGATACTATTCATTACATCGGAGGCGAAATTGAGGAGGTCTCTTCAATAGCATCAAAGCTCTCACCTGTGGGAGCAGAGGTGGATGATCAATCGATGACTTTAGTGCGTTTTAAGGATGGCAAACTTGCATACATCGGATCTTGCTGGACTTCTCCAGGGATCTTTTCACTCAGAGTATTTGGTCAAAAAGGATTAATGCACTATGAGCTAGACTTTAGTAGCTGGGACACTCCCGATGATCTTCATAAATCTTCGGCACTGTATATTCAGAGGGGTGTTGATGGCTACGGAAAAAGAGAGGACTTAGTCATGCCTCAGGCAAATATGTTCTTAGATGAGCTCGATATGTTTGCAGATCTTTGTCAGACAGGTGAGCCTTGTGAACTAAGTGCCGGCAGTGCAAATGTTGCATTAGCAGTTGTATATGCTGCACTTAAATCAGTTGACCAAAATGGAACAATGGTTCCATTAAGTGAAGTATTCGAAGAAGCAAAAGCTAATATTTAACTTAGGAAAAAAATGAGTAATTTACCAACAAGAAACTTTTTGGATTTAACCCAGCCTGAGATTGCGGCTCAGCTAAAGAAAAACCCATTGGTAATTCTTCCTGCGGGAAGCACTGAGCAGCATGGACCCCATCTACCAACAGGGACTGATATTTTTGCAGCCTATGTTATCTGTCATGCTATTGCCCGCAAGCTTGATGGTTTGGTTATCCCTGGTGGTCCGCTTGGAGTAACTCCAATGCATATGCCATTCGAGGGAACTATCAGTTTAAGCCCTGAGACTTATATGAAAGTTGTTGAGGAAACTTGTGTTTCGACAGCTTCTCATGGCGCCACTCATCTAT
Source organism: Pseudomonadota bacterium (assembly GCA_027621155.1). Taxonomy (GTDB): domain Bacteria; phylum Pseudomonadota; class Gammaproteobacteria; order Francisellales; family Francisellaceae; genus Caedibacter. The sequence continues at coordinate 1,820 of JAQCCA010000225.1, forward strand.
TGATAGTGAACTGGCATGAAGGAAATATTCCATCGCTTTCTATCGCTGCAGATAAGCTACATCGTGATCATGGTATGAGTGTTTTGACTGTACAAGCTTGCTATGTGGCTCAAGAGCTTTATGGGCATGACTGTGGTGGTCTAACTCATGGAGGAGAAATCGAGACACTAGCAATTCTCGAGTATAAGAAAGAATTAGTACATCTGGATAGGGTCGACTATAGTTCAGATCATGAGCCTGGTGCAAAAATGGATAAGTTGCGTAGATCGAAATCCTACCAGCCGGTCCTTACAGATATTAGGTCTATTTGTCCAACTGGGTGGTACGGCAATCCTGAAAATGCTACAGCTGAAAAGGGTAAAAAAATGATTGAAGATATAGCTGATTCTATTGCAGATGAGGCATTAGAGATCTTTAAGCTGCTTCAAGCTGCACAAGGAGGAACTGCAGAAATTATTTCTCTCAAGAAGGCTGGGTAATAATGGAAGCAATTATAAAGGCACTCAAAGACGCTCATCTTCTTGATTTGCCAGGAAGAGAGTCAAGACAGATTCTATCCAGTAATGATGGTGCATCCCTGACAGTAAGGCATGTAACCATACCAGCAAGCGGTGACAAGCGTGAATTTCATTTTCATTCTGACTCAAACGAATATATTCATGTCCTAAGCGGCGAAGGTGCCTTTACTACAGAGACAGGCTCAAAACCCGTATCAGCTGGAGATACTATTTTCGTCCCAAAAGGCTTGAAGCACTTTACCGCAAATGAAGGCGAAAAGGACTTAGTATTACTTTGTATTTTTGAAACTGCAGATTTGAGCTCACATGGATAGTAATAAAATAATTTGCTTAAGACCTGAGGAGGATTTTACGAACGTTGGTGTGAATGTTCCCGAATCTTTGAGAGTGCTTTACTTGAGCCCTGATGATCCTATTTTGAATATCGAGATTAAGGATGCTTCGGCTTTGGTCATACCCGCGGTAGGTAAGCCAATTGATTCGAAGCTTTTTATTGGTTCAAGCTGTAAGTTTATACAGGTTACCGGTGCGGGAGTTGATAGGTTAAATAGGCCTGAGTTAGAGGAGCAGGGCATCTCGGTAGCAAATGTTCAAGGCGGATCTAATGAATCGATTGCACAGTACTGTGTAGGTGCTGCCATATCATTATTAAGAGGCATGCCCTATTGCAATGAAGAGTTAAGCAATGGAAATTATGATCAGGCACGAAAGATGATCTTGGCCGAGCGCAGAAAAGAGATAACTGGTTTGAATGTCGGCATAGTCGGTTTTGGAAATATAGGTAAGTCAGTGGCAAGAGCATTTAACTTTTTTGGGGCGAATGTTTATTTTCATGATCCTATGATTCAGAGTGACTATATTGACGAAGATTTTTCTGCAAAATCTCAATCACTTGATGAGTTATTACCACTAGTTGATATTTTAAGTATTCACGTACCTTTAATTGATGAAACAAAAAATTTATTTAGTAGGGATAAGCTAGGCATCATGAAGGATCATGCAATTATTCTCAATGCTTCGCGCGGCGGAGTCCTGGATGAAAAAGAAATTTTAGATATGATGGCAAAAGGTAAATTCCAAGGCTTAGCTATTGATGTTTATGAAAAAGAGCCTCCAGAGGATGACAATCCTTTTTTGGTTATTAGCAAGGAAGTTAAAGATAGGATAATCATGACACCGCACATTGCAGGCATAAGTTACCAGGCATGGGCTGGACTATTTCAATCATCGTGGGACAATGTAGTAAGAGTTGTGATTGATAAGCAACTCCCAAAAAATAAAGTTTATTAATAATGGCCCTCTGATGAATAATATTTTTAAGTTACTCCCTCTCTTTATAATCCTTATCTTAGGTTCATGCAGCAATGAGCCTACTGAGTTTTATTCCGGTAAAACGATAAATATTTATATAGGGAGAACGCCTGG
>JAQCCA010000226.1 GCA_027621155.1 Pseudomonadota bacterium
CCACAACTTCCATGGCGGAGGTTATACAGTACAATAGATGATTTATTTAGAGAGATCTACTAGCGCAAGACCAAGGAGATAAGATGCCACCGCCATTATTTTTAGATATATCTACCGATGATATAGAAGAATCAGCGACTTTAGTCGATGGAAAATGTGTTATTTGTCACAATGATACCGCTGAATTTATTTGCCATCGCTGCGAGAGTAAAGGTTTTTCATCAACACCTTCATCAGACTATCTTAGTAAGTATGAAAACCATACTATGTTTCTACATACTGTTCATATTGGCAATATCCCTAGGGCAAGGTTGACTAGCTTTGCAAGAATATGCCGCAATACACAAACCAGAGGAATATTATGGACTGATAAACGAAATGCCTTACGAATACAGTCAGAAATAAACACTATGTCAGGCGGTTTGTGTGAAGTAAAAACTATTTCAAGCCTTGCCAAGGAATTTTGCAGTAAAGATTATCCTTGTCGATTAACCCCATATGTGCGATCTCTCATTGTTAGTATTGCTGAGCGAGAGTGTATTGGTAATTTTAGGCGTATTGCTAGCGCAGTTAATATTTTGAGATTGATTGCACTTCATCGATACGGTGGGCTCTATTTTGACTCTAATGTGGTGCTTGATGATGTACAGCAAAAGCATCAAATACATCAGCATGATTGGAGCGATGTATTAAATGGTCGAGCTGGATTTAAAGTGTTAGAAGCTACACATAAATGGCCATATGAGAATGTGTGTGCACAGAAATCTCTTTATAAAGATCAGGCAGTAACCCCAAGGATGCAACCATATGTCAATCAAATTGAATGTTCTGTCATATTCTCTCGTGCTAGACATTTGTTTTTGGAGCTTAGTTTGTTTGGGTTTTATCATGATTATTATTTGCAACATCAGCAGACCGGTGTGAGTATTCATAAAACGCACTTTGAGCTAAGCGAGTTAGGAAGGCGTGCTTTAATGGCAAAGAATAAGCAAACTAGAGATCCGTGTATCATCAATAGCATGGCTGTTGCGATTTACGTATTGAGTTTGCGATTTGACTTGCAGCGAGAGGAGTTTACGATGGATTATAAGACTGATTTAAGAGATCAGGCGCTACAGTATCAACAGCATTATCGTTGTTTAATTGATTCTCAAGGCTATAAATCACCAGCTGTATTTAGTTTTTCAGGGATAAGATTTGTGAAATTCTATTCACATTCACATAAAAAGTTTGGAGAGTTAGGTGCGCAATATGATGACGCGCTTAGCATGAATCCTTTTAATGAATAAAATGTATCAGTAATCTTTAGTCATCTTTATATTGTTTAAATCCTCATCAGTTTTTCATACCATAATCATCAGGTCAAGCGCTACTGAGCGTTGATGAACATAAGCAATGATTGTTTAATACAGGATGAGGTAATCGTTATATGTTGCAGGAAAGTACACTACAAAAAATCATACAATTTTCATATCGCTATAAGAAAATTCTACAAACGCGTATTACGGCACTAAACGCCCTGAATATAGAAAGTTGTTTGATGTTTTTTGCTGATAGTGATGGCAAATTGTTAATGCTAGGAATGCAAGAACAATTTATTAAAGATATGGTAAGTGCTAAATCGGCTCTTTTACCTGACTTATTTAAGCTCTCAAAAATTGAGTTTAGTAATGAGTCATCAACATTAGCGCATTTATTGAGCTTGAAGCAGCAATATATCTTTAATGTAAACAATGCTTTTTCTTATGTCGAACCCTATAACAATGGCATTCTGATTTCGATTTTCTTTAGTACGGATATGAGCAATAGCCAACTCATGAGTGGCATTGATGAAATCAATACCTTCATTGATTGTGTGAAAAAAGAGTTAACAACAACTGCGTGTAGCTACCTTGAGAAGATCGAGTCCAATAGTGATCTTGCAGCATATGTGGAAAGCTATTTCTCACAAGAGCAAGTAAAGCTGTTTCCCAAGGAATATATATCTAGCGAAGGTGTACGCATGTCACCAAAAGAAGCGGAATGTTTGACACTTTATATGCATGGCGCCAGTTATCAGGAAATAGCAGATCGATTGTTTATTTCCAAACACACGGTGAGTAATCATCTGAAGATGATCAAGAGTAAGTTTAATATCAGCACGCCATTACAGCTGGTATATCTATTTAAACTTATCTCAGGTATTTATTCATCAAGCAATAAACTCATTTATGTTTAATCAAAGCAAGGTTTCTTAAGATATGAGTGAAGCGATTAAAAGTATATTGCACAACCCTATTTGCCTTTTGATTTTAGGCTTAGGTGGTTTTTGGTTGCTTGTGCAGGCAATTCAAAAAATTTACAAAAAATTTATTCAAAATTCGGTTAAGTTAAAGAAGCTTTGGCTTAGCCTAAAAAGTGTGTTTAACTCAAATAATGGCATTAAAAGTTTTAAACTATTTAAGCAGGATTTGCCATTTGCTTTAAGAAGAAAAATGAAGCTTTGCCAGTATTATTTGCATATTAATTTGGCAGAGAAAGGCAGTGTGGTAAAGCACACACAGTTTGAGCATTTTCGTCGTCAATTTTATTTGAAATATAAACCAGATGGTTTGGATAATTATTTTATTGATAATAAGTCATTTATCTATGAAATCGGGCAAGCGCGTCTTGATGAGGATGATAAATTAGAAGTGATTTTATTAAAGCGCCTATGGAAGAAGATCTTTCGTGGGCAGATTCCTACGATTATTATTAGCCTGGATGTTGATAAGCTTTTGCAGCAAAGCAGTGATTATTTGCAGAATCTAGCGCAACTTATCCGAGCAAAAATTGATGTTATGCAAAAGATTAAAAAACGTCGCCTACCGGTTTGTATACAGTTATCACACACAAAGATGACTGAAGAATCTAGTGCTCTATCGATGGAGCTTCAAAATATATGTATGTATCAGCCAAATGAAGGTGGGCAGCTACTAGAAGTGTTTGCCGATAAACTGATGGCATTAAAAAGTCGATTGATTAATGTTGAAGATAGCCATATCTTTATGAATCAGCTATTGATACTGGATGGGATTAGGCAATCTTTGGGGGCAATGCATGTTATTGTTGATACATTGCACTATGAAAATCAAGTGACATTAACACCAAAAATTCAGGCATTATTTTTGGCGCAAGCAGCGCAAAGCACACCAAATATCTTGACGTTAACGTATAAGAAGATACGACAGCCTATTTCACTATTTCGATTATCAGCAAGTACATTAAGTGCTGGGCTCATTGGCTTTATGATATTTTACGCTTCCAAATTACAAAGCAGACAAGTGGCTTTTGATCATACGGCAAATACGGTTGCGAATTTAGTGCAAAATAAGCAAATTTCATTAAATGATTTTGCTGACAAGATGCAAAAAATCACACTGGATTATCAACAAGATATTGCCAGTACCCCGATTGCTGATATTTATCCGCAGTTTATTTTAATGCATGGAATCAAGCAGAAAATTGCTAATAGCATATATCAAAGCAATATAAAGCCATTGATTGAGCAATCAACGAGCGATGTTCAATTAGCTGCATTGCTATTGATTACACATGCAACCAAGCAGAATGAGCGTGATTTTATTCTGCATTATGCCAATGGTTTCTCAAGTTTAAGTCAGCTACCAGAAAAAACGATTCGCTTATATATTAAATATAATGATAGAGTTCCTACAGATGAATTTACAGGACAATCAATCGATGCGATTCCGTTGGATGATAGTGACAGTTAT
>JAQCCA010000014.1 GCA_027621155.1 Pseudomonadota bacterium
TAAATAAATAGGCTTATTGTGCTTTATATATTTTTGAGAATAATTGCGAGATTTTATCTGCGCAATGGCATCTTTAGCATCTCCATATTTTTGCAGTTTAAATTCGATAATTATCACCTTATCGGGCATCACAAGTGTCAAATCAATTTTCCCTTTATTTGTGACATCTTCCGCAATTAAATCATAGCCAAGTGCTGCCAAAAAGCTATAGACAATACTGGCATAAAACCCTTCGTACCGCTCAATATCGTTATTACGATACCAATCATTAGGGATAGAAGCAAAGTGACTGCTAAAGATCTGAAATAAGCTTTCAAAATCATTTTGCAATAAGGCTTGGGCAATATATTGTAAATGTTGATTTTTGACCATCATATTAGTTGCAATACTAGCCAAAGCACCATTTAAACTAGCCTTAACCTCTAGATTTGGGTAACTCAGAACATAGGCATATTGTGTACCTATCGTTGTCGTATTTTTCACCGTTAAATAGCCCGTTTGGAATAACAAGGTCTCAATAGGCATATTATCAATATCAAAAGTCTTTAAGACATCCTCACCAACAATGGCATTTTCAAGATTAGGAATAAAGTAGCTATACTTCTCAATCATTTTAATTAAAAAAGTCGGTGTTGCCGTTTCAAACCAGTAGTTTTGGTAATGATAGCCTTCATCAATAAACAGTAAAATATCAAAGGGATTATAAACTTTTTGCTTGTCACTTCCTGCAAAGTTATAACCATTATACCAACTTCTTAACAGCTTTCTGTCAACATTACCCTGATCTAAATGCGCTTTAAAAGATACTTCAAGCTCTAATTGCGTATAACCACAAATATCAGCATATTTAGCATCTAAAGTAATATCTTTTAGGTTGTTTAAGTCACTAAACAAGCTGACTTTGCTAAACTTTGAAACGCCAGTTAGCATAGTAAATTTAATATATTCATCTTGCGCTTTAATGACACTATAGAAATTTTTCAAACGTTGGCGCATTGCTATGGCCAGATCGCTATTATCAATATTATCTAAGATTGGTTTATCATATTCATCGATTAGAATAACCACTTGCTGATACTTATTGCCAAGTGTATTAATGAGATAAGAAAATTTGCTACTGATTTCACTATAAGATTGTTCAACATTATAACGCTTATAATACGTATCGAGAAATGTACTAATCTTCTCATCCAAGAGTTGAGGGCTTGATATATTTCCTTCTCCAAAACTAAAATGTAATACAGGATAAGTGACTTCCCAATCCCAATTTTTCTCAAGATGCAATCCTTTAAATAATTCTCTATTGCTTTGAAAAGCTTGCTTAATCGTATCAATTAATAATGACTTACCAAAGCGCCTAGGGCGCGATAGAAAGTAACGCCCAGCACCTTTGTTCACCAACTTGTCAATATGTTTGGTTTTATCGATATAAACGTAACCTTCAGTAATGATTTTCTCAAAACTTGAGATACCAATAGGAAGTCTTTTCATATTTGCCTCAACTTGTATAATTTTTAATTTTTAATTTTTAATTCTTAATTCTTAATTCTTAATTCTTAATTCTTAATTCTTAATTCTTAATTGATCATTGTTAAAACAATCTCACTGCTGTGCGACAAATCTCACGAAATAAAAGTTCATCTTCTGAGTGATAGGGCACCACATCCACTTCAATTTGATCAAAACCCATTTGCAAAAGCGCTGTTTTAAATTTTACTTTACATTGCCAAAATTGCTCTTGATCCATTTCAGCATCAATGGCTAAATCAATATCACCACCGCTTAAGTCATCATTAGCACGGCTACCAAACAAATACACAGGCACTTGGCCAAAGCTTTTAAGAATAGCTTTTTTTAAAGTTCCTTTCATGTGCTCAGATAACCTCATTGTTTGAGCACCTTGTGTTTCGCACAAAAAGCCAATGTATTATCATAATACGTTTTCAGAGCATCATAATGATCAATACAAAACTGTAAATCACGCAATGCATCTTCTAGCTCATCAGGATAATCGTGCGCTAATTCATTCCTAATCTCACGAATTTCTATCCAGTTTTCCAAGGAATCTAAAACACCTTCTTTTACTGCATGATATAACACTTCAGTCATTGCTTTAGCAGGAATCCCGACAAACCCAAACATCATTGACCAGATTTTAGCACCTAAAAAATCCTGAACTGAGCTAAACCGCTTTAAATAGGCATCCAATACCGCCCTATCCCGCACCGCAAGATCTTCGAATATTTGTGGGTTATAAATATTTTGGTATTCCAACATTTGACCAATCAATGTTTTGTAATCATCAAGCGCTTTGAAATGTTTATTTAGCTTGTCCATTCTTTTAGCAAAAATTTGCAACTTGTCTTGATGCATTAGACAGCGCCCTCATTGATATTAAAATCAAAACATAATTGTGCTAAAGCACCGCTGATTTTCTGGTATCGCTTAAGTGATATTGCATAAAGTGCATCATCTTTGGTCAAGACAAGTTTATGTGGACTACCTTGCCTTAAAGTTTCAATCTTTACCGGAACAGCTAAGTCATAAACCATACTGGATACATGCTGCCTTTTTGATTCCGCAATCGGCCAGATTTTTGACTGCGCAGCTCTATCATGTAAAAATGCACCCAATTCGTCACATAGTTCACATTTACATGAGTTTTCAAAAGCAATACACCAGTCATCTTCGTCTCTAACACCCATATTCTTCTCTTCCTGAAGTGCCAACCGCACAAAACTAACAATGCGATCAATGTCATAATCCACACGCATCTCTTTGGAAAGGGAGAAATACCTTTCAAGCACATCCACAAGTATTAAAGGATCTAAATAAAGCTTTCGACTTAGCACTACATCAATCACTTTGTCATGGAGCGTGCGATCTTCTAGATGCAATGCAATAGCTATAAGCTCTGACACCAAGTCATGCCTTATCTTAATCGACTTGACATCAACACGCTCTCGTTTTTTTTCAAGTTGGGCTTGCAGACGCTCAACCTTCTGCTGTAAATGCACATTAAATAAAAAGCGTAATACCTCTTTATCAAGTGAGCTATTGTGAAAGGCTTTTATTAACTGTGGAAAGTCATTGAAACCATCCCACCAACGCTCTTTTTCAATGAGCTTTGAAAACACCTCAATTAACCACTGTGGACCATATTTATCTGACAAATCATGCCAATGCTCTCTATAATCTACGGCAATGAGTTTGATATCAAAGTTTTCTAGAATCTTTTTTGCTCGGGTTTTATCCGCGATATAGCTGACAAATTGAAACATTTCACGATATTGCTCAGGCGTTTCAACCTTTTTAACATATGCATTCCATACATTTTCAAGCTCATCAAGCTGGACATAAAAATCAGTTTTAACCTTATCTATAGCAGTTCCATCACGCATTGGCTGATAAAGTGAGTTGATATAACTCAAAGGATCAATCTGGAATAATATAGCGCTGGCGTCTGTTTTTTGCCACATCACAATAGCTGCACGCTTGTACCATCGATCCATCGTATTACCATAATTCCCCATAAAGCCCTCATATTCACTGTCATAGGGCGTGAAATCCTCACCGCTAACTGTGGCATGAACATAGCAACTCTCAACATAGCATGCGTTAAAACTCCTATGATTCCCCTGTCGATCAAGCCAATACTCAATCGTTGTCTCACTATCAATAATATCATTTAAAACATAGTTTGCTTCTTGAGACTCTTCTTTATCGTCATAATAATAGCGTCGTCTCTTGCGACTATAGTAATCGTCATTATCATCATAGCAATCCCAAGTTTCGTGAGAATCAACCAAGGTTAAATAAGCATCTAATTGATGTTTATCAGCCGCTTTTAATAGGGCTTCTACGCGCATCCTATCGGTGTTTTTCAAATGCTGCCAGCTCAATCCACTTTCGGTATATTCATGATCTAATAAATAAACAAACTTTAATGGTTTGTCTTCATTTCTCCGCCAGCTTGGCAGCCAATCCCTTGTTGAGAAATAATGTGCAATCGCTTGATCGATACGCTTATCAAAGTCACGCTCAGTTAAACTATTCATTTGACCTTTATAATTTTCTAGAATCAGATTGAATGTTAATACAACTCGATAGCCGCTTTTTAATGACTTTACTTCATGGCGGCAATCTGCATAAAAAGAAAAGGCTTGAACAAGCTCACTTTCTTTGGCTGAGTCAAAAGTGTAGCTGCGACCATTATGCTCGACAACGAGCTCACCGCCGCTATGTTTTGTTGGCAACACAACAACCATTGTTGCCACCATATTGTCGATTTTTTCACTATCTTGATGTGGTTTAAAGAAGCATCCTGGCTCATAAACCAACATATTATGCAAATCAACACTTAGACGTGTTTCATCCGGCAGCCCCAAATCACGTTTTATCCCATCAAGCAATGGTTCAAACCCTTTACGCCATCCCATTTTGAGAATTTTAAATTTCGTTGGTTTTATTTCCCATACTTTACGAACAGATTCATCGAGAATTGTTTGCTCTTTTAACCCATATTTAGCGGGTTCTGACAATGCAATAAGTGATTGAATTACCTCTGTCGTCAGTGGATATACTAAACGTCCTATTTTATTGACATTAACCTGCAAATAACTGCCATTGATTGTCCTTTGTGCATAAAAATCACCTTTTGGCTCTAACGCCTCCAAGGCTGCTTGAATCTCGTTCATCTTTGTCATCCTATTGATGTTTACCACTGCCAAAGCATTTTATACCCATCACCTTTCCTACATCAACTAATTTCAAATTGGCAATAGCTTCCAGCGCGCTTTCCGTTTACCATGTTGTCGTTTGATTATTTGATATCATGAAGTGAAAAGATGACATAAAATCATCATAAACTTGTTATTTTAAGATCAGATCCTGGAGGATACAGAACAGCCATTTATGCCGCACTTTATTTACTGGGGCTACAAAATATTTGGCAGAATTCTGACATTTTTAAGAATTTACGTGATTTTAAAAAGTACAAAGGGAAATGTGATAATTGTGAATATATTAAAATCCATGGCGGCTGCAGAGCTCGGGCTCATTTTATGAAGGGTGATTACTTAGCTGAAGAACCGCTATGTCACTACACACCCAAGCAACTGCGAGGAGAAACATCTAATGCATTACACAGTTTATAGATCAGTCTCTTGAAAATACACGGTCGCATTCTGGCGCTGAACAGATGGTGACTTGAAGTCTTTATTCATCATTTTATTGCCCATGACTGAATTAGCTGGAAAATCTGTACCAGCTGCAATCGCCATATTACCACTTAAAAACATTCCAATAACGATAATTGATAATAGCTTTTTCATAACTAATCTCCTTTAGGTTCAAACACATCTTGGTCATGTTTGAGTCTAGTAAGAGATTCCAAAAAATAAAATAACTGACCTAAAAAACAACAATATCGCACAAAAATTAGGTGATTAGCTTATATTTAGATGTCATAAACTTAATAATCTGATAGTGATCATCCATAAGGCACGCCGACATTTTCTCAAGTACATCATCAAGCTTAACCCATTTTGCTGCCTTGGCATCATCCTGAGCAGTAAGCTGCGGCAGCTCTTTTTGAGGCAACATAATCAACCCTAAATGCGTGATAACACGCCCGCGTAATGAACGATCTGGATGATCGAAAACCTCTTGCGCTATCAGTGTTTGAGGTATTTCATCTGGTGAGATAAACAGCGTTGTTTCCTCTTCTAATTCACGCAGAGCACCATCGACAACACGCTCATCTTGATCTAGAAAACCACCAGGCAATGCCCATAGATTTTTGCCCGGTGCTTGTTTTCGTTGAATAAGCAATAAATATTTGTTGCACAGCACCATTGCGTCAGTCGTGACAAAGACCGGCTTAAATGGCGCATCCTGCCAAGATGCTTTATAGCTCGCGATATAGTTAAACTCATCACACAATTCTTGATAACTGACTGTTTGCATATAGCTTTGCAAGGTTTTTAAACTACCCCTGTCATCATCATTATCAATAAGATAATCTGCATCTAACACATGATCTTTAAACAACTTCACACGAAAATCTGTTGCATTAAAGTCATCAAAATTAGTGACATCAATATGCTGCCATGCTGGGAAGCATTTCAAGTAATAACTACTGGCATCTTTTTGATGACCTATAATCGCGATATGACTATCTTTATCTGCGTATTGCTCAACTCGCTCTTGTGCTTCATTGCGCCAACCTGCTTCGTTATAAAACCAATCACTGACAGGTTCGATAATAATACGCTCTAGATCAATACCCGAAGCTTTTAAATCAGATAGAATCATTGCGCGTCGCTCTTCATAAGAAAAAGGATTTTTTATACTTGGCGCCCTAAAGGCTGAACCAATTAAAATAATCATTTTTTCTGCATGCAACAATCCGTAACGTATATTGTGCAAATGCCCAACATGAAACGGCTGGAAACGCCCAATAAACACAGCACAATCATACTTCATTCTTTTTGATTCTTCTTGCTTGAGGCTACCCATTATTTTCACTCTATTCTTTGCTGTTCTGCTTTTGGTGCTTCAACTGGATACGACACATAATCATATACTTCAATGACTTTTTTAACCCCAGAAACATTCGCAGCAATACTCGACGCTTGATTACCCTCTGCCTGAGTTACTACACCCATGAGATAAACCACACCTTTCTCAGTGACCACTTTAAACTTCAAGCTATTGACACCACTTGAAACCATCGATGAAACGACTTTAGAGGTAATCCAGCTATCTGACAAATAATCCCCTATATCAACAGGATCACCGATAGTTAGCTGATTATAGACCACCTTAACACCAGGGATTTTAGCCATGCGATTGGCAAGCTCTGTTTTAAGCATCTCACTTGGCACTTGCCCCAATAGCAACATAATATGGTTAAAAACCACCGGCTCGACATTGGAGTTGCCTTTAAGTGCGGGATAATCATTTAATAATGAAATCGCTTTAAATTGAATTGATTTATCCGAGGCATTGGTTTTACCATCGACGCTACTTCCGGCAACATTGCTACCAACAACAACAGCGCCAGCGCTCGCGATCACAACTGGTGCACAAGCACTTAACAAAGTCGACAAACTAATACCTAAAATAAGTGATGATATGATTTTAATATTGGTTGATGCTTTTCTTGCAATCTTGCTTTTCTTTTGTATTTTCTGTTTTTGCTGCTTTTGCTGTCTGATTATATTCATCGATAAACTCCTGAAATATCGTGAGTGTATCTGCTAAGACCTCACAACCGATGGATAATCTTAACAACCATGGCGAAACTTGTAATTGAATTTGTTGCAGTTTTTGAACCTCTTTATGCGACATGCTTGCTGGATGACTCAAAGAGCAGTGTACCGCACCAAAACTCACCGTTTTTGGAAAATAGGATTTTAATTTCTGATAAAACTGCTCAAACTGCGCTTGATCAACACATTCAACTGCTAAAAGCCCGCCTAAAGACTCACAATTTTCATTAAGCCAATGCGCATGTTTTTGCGCCAAATCACCAACATAATAAATATTTTTAAAGCATTTACTTTCTTTTAACAGCCCATAAACAGCCGCTGCGTTTTTCGATATTTCAGCCATGCGTAGATGCACTGTTTTTAAGCTTCTGGATAATAACCACGATTGAAATGGATCTAGTGCATAACCTGTCTGACGAATAATTTTAGCTATTTCGTCCTTAAACCGTGTATTAGTCGCAATCACGCCTGAGGTGACATCAGCATGCCCTACGAGATACTTGGTAGATGATTGCAAAGCAATATCAGCACCAAACTTAAGTGGCATAAAGCCGTATGATGACATCAATGAGTTATCAACCACTAAACAAATATTGTGCACTTGCGTGATCTTTGCCAAATCAGCAATAGGGGTTATTTTTTGTAGTGGATTAGACACCGTCTCGCATAACACCATCTTGGTTTTTGCACTTATTGCTTTAACCAAATGATCAGGCTCTTGTAAATCAATCTGCCTAATCACAATGCCACGATCCTGACACATCTCTTCCAAGATAAACGATAATCCTGCATAAAAATCACAGCCGACAATAAGCTCATCACCTGCTTTTAGAATACTTAAGACAATATTAAGTGCTGACAAACCACTGCTAACCGCAAATGCGGCATGCGCTTCATCCAAAATAGCTAATTGCGCTTCTAGATAGCGACGTGTTGGATTCTGCACCCGTGAATATTCAAATGCATTACTACTGTGTTGATCAAAGGTACTTACTTGATAAATCGGCATGCTCATCGCGTGATATGCGTCATCATTCTCAAGGTGCAATAAGCGCGTTATTCTGCTGTTACTCATAATTTCTAAATCATTTATTCTTTATATTCTTTATATTTTTTATATTAGCCGACAAGACTCAACCCAACTCGCTGGCGCTCAAGGTCAATACTAATGACTTTAATCTGTGGCAATTGCTCATTCAAACTAACCACTTCATTGGGATGACTGATGCGCTTAGTGCTTAACTTAGAAATATGAATCATACCATCATTTTTTAAGCCTATATCGACAAAAACCCCAAAGTCTGTGATATTACGCACAATACCTGAAACCACCATACCAACTTTAAGTGAATCGATATCTAAGGCTTCAGCACTAAAGCTCACTTTGGGCAATTCATCACGTGGATCAAACCCAGGCTTTTGCAGCTCTTTGATAATATCTCTTAAGGTTGGCTCGCCAATCTTATACATTTTGGCAAAACTTACAATATCGATCTGCTTTAGCTCATCAGTTGATTTTGTTAATAATCCTCTAGCAATCGCATAATGCTCAGGATGCACACCGGTATTATCTAAAAGATCATGTGCCTCAGGAATACGCATAAAGCCTGAGCACTGCTCAAAGGCTTTATCGCCCAAGCCCTTGACTTTCTTAAGCTCAGCTATATTTTTAAATCCACCCACTTTATTGCGATATGCTACGACTTCTTTTGCTAAGCGTGGACTCAATCCCGCAACATATGCCAACAGCTGTGCTGAGGCGGTATTTAAATTAACACCAACATTATTCACAACCGCTTCGGTAACATCACTTAATTTTTGTACCAATTTCTTTTGATCTACATCATGCTGATATTGACCAACACCTAGAGCTTTAGGATCAATTTTCACCAATGCTGCCATCGGATTTTGCAAGCGTTGCGCGATCGAAATCGCCCCTCTTACCGTAACATCTAACTGTGGATACTCCTCTTCGGCTACTTCAGAGGCTGAATAAACCGAAGCGCCTGCTTCAGAGACAACGGTATAGCGAAGTTGATGCTCTGCTTGTTTATTATAATCAGCGAAGAAATCTTGTAACTCACGTGATGCCGTACCATTGCCAATTGCCACAGTATCAATGTGGTATTTTTTGACTAAGTCATTAACGATCTTTTTAGCTTCTATTGTTTTGTTATGTGGCGGTGCTGGATATATAACCGCTTCTGCCAAATACATGCCCTTTTCATCAATTACCGCTAATTTAGCTCCGGTTTTAAACCCGGGATCAACACCCAAAACGGCATGCGCCTTAACTGGTGGCACCATCAGTAAATGGCTCAAGTTATCAGCAAAAACATGTATTGCTGAGCTTTCTGCTTTTTCTTTTAAAGTATTAATTACCTCACGCTCAATTGATGGATATAACAATCGCTTGTAGCCATCATAATAAGCCTCTATCAACAATGCTGACACGCCCGCAGCGTGTCTTGGCAGTTTAAAGCGTGTGATCGTTTCTTTATAGCGCTCATGATCTATCTCAATCTTAATGCTTAGCTCTTTCTCAACCACGCCACGAAAGATCGCTAACAGGCGATGCCCAGGTATTTTATTAACATTGGATTGATACTGATCGAACTGCGCAAAATTGCCTTGGGCGTTGCATGTTTTGGTTGCTTTAACCTGCAAGCTACCAAAACGCGATACCTGATCACGGACATAGGCGCGCTCTTTGGCATTATCAGCATAAATTCAGCGACAATATCCATCGCACCTTGTACTGCTTCATCAACGGTGTTTATACCATTTTTGACAAATGACTTAGCACGATCACAAAATGCAGCCTCACTATCATAGGCTTTAAGTAGAATATCTGCTAACGGTTGCAGTCCCTTCTCAATCGCTACTTGCGCACGTGTGTTACGCTTTTGCTTAAAGGGTTGATAGATATCTTCTAAATCATTTAATGTATTGGCTTCATTAAGCGCTTTTTTTAATGACTCGTCATAAACACCACGCTCGGTTAAGGTATTAATAATTTCCTCTTTGCGCGAATCAAATTTCTGTAAATATTGATAATGCTCATAGAAACTTCTAAGCGCTGTATCACTTGCCCCCCCTGTCATCTCTTTGCGATAACGCGCGATAAAGGGAATGGTTGCCCCTTCGCTTAACAGTGAAACAATATTCTCAGTGGCTTTAATCGACAATCCACTTTGTGTCGCAAGTTGCTGTAAATTCATGGAACATTTAGGCATGCTAATTATGCTTGCTATCTTCAGCGATTTCATTGCCGATGTCCATCATTATTGTTATAGCTATATCTGATCACACTGACACGCTTGCAGATTTAGCAAGCTTAAGGCAAGCTGTCATCAACAATATTAGTAATGATGAAGAAATAAGTTACGCTATTTCTTACCTCTCCCCACGTGGGAGAGGTCGTGCAGCTTACGCTGCGCGGGTGAGGGGAATAATTAAAACTCAACTTAATTCTTATTGATTACATACAGTAAAGAAAACAAGGACATCTATGAAAAACGAAACCTATGCCAAAATTATCTACATCCTCTATATCGTCGGTCTATTTACCGGTATCACCGCACTAATTGGGCTAATCATGGCGTATGTCAAAAGAAATGAACATGATGTATCACCCGCTCTTAAAACTCATTTCGATTTTCAGATTAAAACCTTTTGGTATGGTCTGATTTATCTGATCTTATCGATTGTTTTGGCTTTTATTATCATTGGCTATCTTTTGTATATCTGGTGGGTGATTTGGCTTGTCGTTCGCACCATTAAAGGCTTTATGGCATTAGATAGCCACAAAGCAGTCACCGGTAAAGATGGATTTTGGGGATTAGGCGAGTTTAACCTTAGCATCTCAAAATAAATTAGGACGTAACCATTTCTCAGCTTCTGATATACTCATACCTTTGCGCTTAGCGTAATCTTGAAGCTGATCTTCAGCAATTTTCCCCACACCAAAATATTTACTCTCAGGATGGGCAAAATAAAGCCCACTAACACTTGCGGCAGGCGTTACTGCCATCGACCCTGTCAAATGCATCCCCATTTCAGGCGCGTTTAACAACTTAAATAGCGTCTCTTTTTCAGTGTGATCTGGACAAGCCGGATAACCAAATGCTGGACGAATGCCACGATATTTACCTTTGATTAATGCCTCATTATCAAAAGATTCATCTGTAGCATACCCCCAAAACTCTTTGCGAATGCGCTCATGTAAGTGCTCAGCAAAGCTCTCAGCCAAGCGATCGGCTAATACTTTAAACATTATCGCATTATACTGATCATGATTTTTCTCAAATACTCTAAGTTGATCAGAGGTTTCAATCCCCGTAGTAACGGCAAAAGCACCAATATAGTCATTGATCTTAAGATCTTTTGGCGCAATATAATCGCTTAGTGCAACAAACGCCTTATTTGGATTACCCGTTTGCTGACGCAATGTCTGAAATCTTGCTAAGGTTGAACCCTTTGTATCATCATACACTTCAATATCATTACCAACACTATTGGCATGATACAAGCCATATACGGCATTGGCTTGAAGCCACTTCTGATCAATAATTTGCTTTAGCATCTGCTTGGCATCATTAAATAGTTTCTGCGCTTCTTGCCCTTTGTGCGGATCATGCAAAATCTTAGGATAACTGCCCTTTAGCTCCCACGCATGGAAAAAAGGACTCCAGTCAATCCGATCAACCAGCTTTTGTAATGAGTAATCTGTTAATACAAACCGCCCTAGCTGCTTGGGCTGTTGGATCGTCTGTTGATCAAACACCAATTTCAAGTTTTGATTATTGCATTTCTCATAGTCATAAATTTCGCGCGCTTGTTTGCTCTTTTGGTAATGCGCGACCAGATGCTCATATTCAGTTTTGATCTTCTGATAGTAACTCTCTTTATTATCGCCTAAAAGATTCGCCATCGTTGACACCGCGCGCGATGCATCTAATACATGTACCGTTGGCAAATCGTGTTTTGGTAATATCTTCATCGCAGTATGGATCTTTGACGTGGTTGCGCCACCGATTAAAAGGGGCAAATGGACATTTTGCGCCTTCATCTCACTGGCAACGGTAATCATTTCATCCAGTGATGGTGTAATAAGCCCACTCAAACCAATCATATCGGCATTTTCTTTTTTGGCAGTTTCAATGATTTTCTGATAGGGCGTCATCACCCCTAAATCAATGACTTCATAGTTATTACATTGCAGCACCACACCCACAATATTCTTACCAATATCATGCACATCCCCTTTAACTGTCGCTAGCACGATTTTGCCCTTGGCTTTTTGTGCTTGGGATTTCTCTTGTTGCAAAAATGGCTCAAGATAGGCAACTGCCTGCTTCATGACACGTGCTGATTTGACCACTTGTGGCAGAAACATTTTACCCGAACCAAACAAATCACCAACAGTATCCATCCCCTGCATCAAAGGGCCTTCAATCACACTTAAAGGGTTACCAAGCGCCACTCTTGCTGCTTCAGTATCTTCGATAATATATTGATTAATGCCCTTTACTAAGGCATAGCTTAAACGCTCAGTCACCGGTTGCTTGCGCCAAGAAAGATCTTCTTTTTTATCCGTTTTTGTGCCCGATAAGGTTTGCGCATATTCGACAAGCTCATCAGCGGCGGCTTTACGTGTATTTAGAATCACCTCTTCAATGAGCTGTTTAAGTTTGGGGTCAATATCTTCATAAATCGTAATTTGCCCAGCGTTGACAATCCCCATATCCATCCCGGCTTTAATCGCATGATACAAAAATATTGAGTGAATAGCCTCACGCACCAGATTATTGCCACGAAAAGAAAACGAGACATTGCTAACCCCTCCTGAGATGCGCGCATGTGGGCAACGCTTCTTAATCTCTCTTGTTGCTTCAATAAAATCAATACCATAACTGTGATGCGCCTCAATACCCGTGGCAACGGCAAAAATATTCGGATCAAAAATAATATCCTCTGGCGGAAATCCAACCCTCTCGACTAAAAGATTATATGCTCGTTGACAAATATCAACCCGCTTTTGCAAAGTATCCGCTTGTCCTTGCTCATCAAATGCCATCACAACAATCGCAGCACCATAACGTAGCGCAAGCTTAGCATGCTTGATAAATTCATCTTCCCCTTCTTTAAGGCTAATGGAGTTAATGACGCCTTTACCTTGAATCTGCTGCAAACCAGTTTCAATCACCTCCCATTTAGAGGAGTCAATCATCATCGGCACTTTGGAGATATCAGGTTCAGTGGCAATAAGCTTTAAAAAACGCTCCATGCAAGCTCGTGTCTCTAGCATGCCATCATCCATATTGACATCAACGATTTGCGCGCCATTTTCAACTTGCTCTTGCGCGACATGAAGGGCTGCTTCAAAGTCCTGATCACGAATGAGTTTGGCAAACTTTAATGATCCTGAGACATTAGTGCGCTCACCGATATTGATAAAATTACTCTCTGGTGTCACCACTAAACTTTCTAAACCTGATAAACAGAGTGTTTTGGCTTTTTGTTTAATCGCTCTTGGCGCTACATTTTCAATAAGCTTTGCCATCGCTTCAATATGCTCAGGTGTCGTGCCACAGCACCCGCCTAGGATATTAACCAGATGATGCTCAACAAATGGTTTAAGTTTATCTGCCATAATCTCAGGGGTTTCATCATAACCACCAAAGGCATTAGGCAATCCCGCATTTGGATGCATACTAACAAACCCCTCGGCAGTCTTTGCCAAAGCCTCAATATGCGGATATAAATCATCGGCACCCAAAGCACAATTAAGCCCAATCGATAAAGCTTTAGCATGTTTTAAACTATAGTAGAAAGCATCAACCGTTTGCCCTGATAAGGTGCGCCCGCTTTGATCAGTAATGGTTCCTGACAACATCACAGGCATCGATATATTATGCTTTTCAAAATAATCTTCAATTGCATAAATCGCCGCTTTAGCGTTTAGGGTATCAAAGATCGTCTCAACCAAGATAATATCAGCGCCACCATCAATCACGCCACGCAAGTTCTCTTGATAAGCACTCACCAATTGCATAAAAGTAATGTTTCTAAAGCCTGGATCACTGACATCTGGCGAGATGGATAAGGTACGATTTGTTGGACCCAACACACCGGCAACAAAGCGCGGCTTATCTGTTGTCGTGTATTTTAGCGTCGCTTTTTTAGCGATTTCGGCACCGGCTTTGGCAATTTCATAGACATGATCTTCAAGCGCGTAATCCGCCATAGAAATAGATGTACTATTAAAGGTATTGGTTTCGATAATATCAGCGCCAGCTGCCAAGTACTTTTCATGAATCGTTTGAATAATTTCAGGTTGCGTTAAGTTCAATAAGTCATTATTGCCCTTTTGCTCTGATGTCACATCCTTAAACATTCGCCCTCTATAGTCCATTTCAGTTAAATCATACGCTTGAATCATCGTGCCCATCGCACCGTCAAGAAGTAAAATACGCGTTTTCAATAACGATTGTAACTGCTCGTAAGTAGACATAAATAAAGGTTCTTTGCTTAAGTAATAGGTAATGAATAAAAGTAACACGATTGCTTGGGGATGAGTAGGCTATTTTGCCCTGATTTTTTATAAATCATCCTCTGATTACCCACTTCAGGCATAGCCGCTAACTTTTATCTAGACACTTATAAATAAGCTCTGAGAATTCAGGACAATGCAGATAGCCATAGGACTTATGTGGATTATGATGGTATTTACCAAGCTTTTTATTAAAAATCCCATAATCACTAAATACTAGTTGATCAACTACTTGCACACCTTGATGGTTAGGACCATAAAGTGGTCCCAATTTCAGCCGATAACATGCCACATCACGTGGATCAGAGAAATTATACCAAGACTGTACGGCACTTGGCGTGCGTGGCTTATTTCTAAAATGACCATCTGTAAGTTCTAAAAAAGGATGCTTGTAGGTGATTGCGTAAGTTAAAGGTGATCCCATAGTGATAAAGCATTTAATGTTAATATCAGGCAAGAATGAACGGATATTACGCAACACATCATAGCAAATAATCGATCCCATCGAATGCCCGATAACAATAATTTCTTTACCCTCTTTAGCATGAACGCTTAACGCATCAATCAATTCACGCATCAAAATTTTGCGCAATGGTCTTTTTTGCCCTTTGCGATCATAAATCTCAACCTCGTCATTATAGTAATACGCCATATCGCGAAATAATTTATTGGCTGCCCAAAAAGATACTGGGTCATATTGCTGAATTAGATTAACGCATTTGCGTACTGCATTTTGCCCAAGCAAGCCCATTCTTTTGATTAATGAGTCCGCATAACGTGGGAAACTTTCTTTTTCCAAATAATAGTAAGGCTCATCATCGTATAACTCATCAAAATAATACGCCTCATCATTATGCAATGGATATTTATGCAAAAGATCCGCCCAATAGACCATTTGGAAATTTATACCCTCATCATAGCCACAGGTTTTCTCAAGCCCTTCTTTAATAGCAGACTTCCACCATGTCTGGATGATTTCTTTGGCATTTTTATTTAATAGCCCATGCACACCTAATATAATTTTATCCATAATTTATGATGACTACCTGTTTATTGTTCGTATGCTAACGGATATCTATACCGCCGATAAACCACATGATCAAAGTCTAATATACGCAAATAAAAAAACAAATAAAACAGGCAAATGAGTAGGCATTCTCTATGGTTATATAACGTCAGTAAGTAAACTATGCCAACGAGTCTGACTTCAACCACGCATTTAGGCGCTCGTAAATTGACTCCGCAGAGATGGCTACTTCACATGGTGCAAAAACATCTTTGGTAATTGGGCAAACCTTCTTTAAACAAGGCGAGCAGGTTAACTTAGATGATACATGTGTCACTTGTTTACCAATAGCACCTGTTAGCTTGGCGGATGTCGAGCCATACATACCAATCACAGGCGCATTACAAGCTGCTGCCAAATGCGATAATCCGGTGTCAACAGACACAACGGCATCACTGTGACTAAAGAGCTCAGCTAATTGCGTCAAGCTCATTTTATCCATAACAACGGCATTTTGATGATTCTGTGCTATCTCATGCGCTTGGATTTTTTCATTATCATTGCCCCATGGTAAGAGCACTTTAATACCGTCATCAACTAATAACTTTGCTAGTTGCTGCCAATGTGCGAGTGACCAATGCTTACTTGCCCACGTTGTGGCATGTAAGAAAACCACTTGCTTGTGGGTGCTTTGTTTATGCCATTGATAAGTAATTCCATAGTCAATTTCATCTGAAACCGTATAGTTAAACACTTTGGAAAATAGTTCTTTAACTCGCAAAATCGCATGCTGATCTTTGGCTACAGCAATTTTATGCTGATAAAAAAAGCTTGCGGCAGGCTCTCGTGCTGAGTGCTTATCTAAACCATATTTAACACCTTTAGCACCCTTGGTAATCCACGCACTTTTCAACAGCCCTTGCGCATCGATAATATAATCATAACGCTTTGACTTTAATTTCTTTTTAAACGCACGAATTTCAGCAAAGTATTTAAATATATTCTTACGCCATTTACGCACTTCTACTTCAAGCACCTCATTAATGGCTTGATGCCACTTAGGAATCTCGGCAAAAGCCTTTTCAACCACCCAGTCAAACTCAATCTCAGGCATTTGCTTTTTAGCTTCTGTTAACGCTGGTAGCGTATGCAGCACATCACCTAACGATGATGTTTTCACAATTAAACATTTTTTCATTAACTTTTATAAATCATCATCTGTTTTATCATTGACGCCCACATTCTAATGATTTTTAAACGACAATGCTATGGGCACAAGTTAAAACGTTTTGTTAAAATAGCCATTAAAAGTCGTCACTCTATCATGTACAATACTCAGCATTGATATTTTTAGATAACTACGCCATGTCGACTGAAAGCACGCACACACCGATGATGCAGCAATATTTAACGATCAAATCTCAATACCCTGAGACCCTTTTGTTTTATCGCATGGGTGATTTTTATGAGTTATTTTATGACGATGCACACGAAGCCTCTAAGCTTCTGGATATCAGCCTTACAACACGCGGCAAATCAAATGGTGAACCCATTGCTATGGCAGGTGTACCTTATCACGCTGCTGAGAATTATCTATCGCGTTTGGTCAAACAAGGCTTAAGTGTTGCTATTTGTGAACAAGTGGGAGATGTTACCAACAAAGGTCCTGTCGCGCGCGAGGTTGTGCGTGTTATTACTCCAGCAACTGTCGCTGAAGAAAGCTTTACCGATAGTCACGATAGCAATATTTTAATGGCAGTTTTTGAGAATAAAACACGTATGGGCATTTCCTATTTGGAGTTTACCCAAGGTGAGCTAAAAGTGCTTGAAATCAAACGTGAGGATAATACACTTCACGATCAGATGCATCGCTTAAAAGCCAAAGAGTTACTGATTTGTGAGACCAGTTCCGATGAAGTTCAATCTAATCTGAGAAGTGAACAAATCTCTATCCAAAAGCGTCCCGAGTGGGAATTTCAGCTCATGGGTGCCAAAAAATTAATTCAACAGTATTTTGGTCAAAATGCCTTAACTGATGAGCTCAATAAAAACCCTTTGGCAATATCAGCCGCTGGCGCTTTACTTAATTATCTGGAGAATACCCAAAAAGCAGCACCAAAACATTTACACAATATCACTATCGAATCTAATGAGAGCTTATTAAATATTGATGCATCAAGTCGACGTAATCTTGAGATCGAAACGAGCCTCTCTGGCAAAGGCAATCACACACTTTTTGCCATTATCAACAAATGTCAAACAGCGCTGGGTAATCGCCTATTAAAGCAATGGTTTAAATCGCCAACAAAAGATCATCATATTTTGAATAGCCGCCAAGATGCAATACAAGATTTAATCAATCAAGCCGCAATTGATGACATCCAGCAGTTACTTAAGCAAACGCAAGATATCGAGCGCATTGCCTCACGTATTGCTTTAAATAGTGCCAAACCCAAAGACTTAATTGCCCTCAGACATACCCTAAGTATTTTACCTGATCTCAAAGCAACAATTGAAAACAATCAGCATGATCCATTGCTCATCACACATGCCAAACATTTAACGTCACTACCACAAATTCTGACACTTTTAAATAAATCTTTAGTTGATGAGCCACCGATCACCATTCGCGATGGCGGTGTGATCAAAGAAGGTTTTGATGCACATCTTGATGAATTGCGAAACATCAGTCAGCATGCAGGTGATTATTTAATTCAACTGGAGCAACAAGAGCGTGAACGTACTGGCATCAATACGTTAAAGGTTAGCTTTAACAAGGTCCATGGTTATTACATTGAAATATCCAAAGGCCACAAAGTGGAGCTTCCTGTTGATTATACGCGCCGACAAACACTCAAAAATGCTGAGCGTTACATCACACCTGAACTTAAATCCTTTGAAGATAAGATTCTAAGTAGCTCTGAAAAAGCACTCGCTTATGAGAAAAGCCTATATCAGGATATTTTAGAAGAGATTCTTGTGGTGTATCAAGACTTGCAACAAACCGCAAAAGCAATTGCTGAGATTGACGTTTTAAGCAATTTGGCAGAGCGTGCGATCACCTTAAAATTAAATCGCCCCCAATTATCAAAAGATAAAGTTTTGGACATCCAAGATGGACGACATCTAGTCATTGAAGCTTTGTCTAAATCGCCCTTTATTGCCAATAGTAATCACTTGGATCAGCAAAAGCACTTACAAATCATTACAGGTCCTAACATGGGCGGGAAATCAACCTATATGCGCCAGATCGCACATATTGTATTTCTTGCGCATTTAGGGTCTTTTATTCCCGCGAAAAGTGCATTAATTGGTAATATTGATGCGATTTACACACGTATTGGCGCATCCGATGATATTAGCTCTGGGCGCTCAACTTTTATGGTGGAGATGACAGAATGCGCGCACATTTTGCGCCATGCAACGGATAAAAGTCTTGTGCTAATGGATGAAATTGGACGTGGCACCAGTACGTTTGATGGGTTAGCACTGGCAATGGCATGCGCTGAAAAGCTTTTAAAAATCGAAGCTTATACACTTTTTGCCACACATTATTTTGAACTGACTCACTTAGCTGCACAATACCCTACGTTGGAGAATATCCACTTTGAAGCGACGGAATATAAAGATACGATTATTTTCCTACATCAAGCCAAACCAGGCGCCGCGCTTAAAAGCTATGGTATTCAAGTGGCAAAATTAGCAGGTGTGCCTCATGATGTATTAAAGAATGCCAAAAAGATTCTATCGCGTTTGGAAATGCGCGATAGTGATCCTTACGCACCTATTCAGCAAAGTTTGGATTTCAGCTTCACATCTCACCATGCCCATGATGACAAACATGATAATGACATAGCGCATGATTATGAATTGGTGATTGAAAAGCTTAAAGCACTCGATCCTAACAAACTCACCCCAATTGAAGCAATGACGACACTATTTGACCTAATATCTGCACTTGAAAACGCCGAAAAACAACTGGTTTAAATTCGTTACATTTTGTGCGAAATTATTTAGCATTTGCGCATTGCAATCGCTTTAACTCAAAGTCATAATGCTTTTTCGTTTATTAAAAACCCAATCGAACTTTGAAAGCGACAATAACAACCAATAAAGTACATTTAAGTTTATTCATCTGGTTTTTGGGTGCATTTTTCTTCTTTTGTGAGTACTTTCTGCGCGTCTCCCCTAGTGTGATGCTGCCTCAGTTATCCGACAAGTTCTCAGTAACTGCCGCGGGACTCGGTGCTTTATCTGCCTTTTTCTACTATCCATACATTCTCATGCAAATCCCTGTTGGTATGATTACCGATAAATTTGGTCCTAAAAAAGTCATGATGCTAGCTGCTTTTATCACTGGTATTGCTTGCATTATTTTCGCCCTTGCCAATAGCTTAACACTTGCCATTATTGCACGTATGCTCATGGGTTTTTGTGGTGCATTTGCGTTTGTCGGCACACTGCGTTTAGCAATTAACTTCTTCACACCGAGCATCTTTGCCATGCTCACTGGCATCACTCAAGCCATGGGCATGCTTGGCGCTGCTGTTGGTGAGGCGCCAATGAGTATTTATGTGCATCATGTTGGTGTTGAGGTCGCGATGCTTAGTTTTGCGATATTATTTTTCATCATTGGTTTTCTTATGCTGTGGATGAGCAAACACAGTGCAACGAACCAACCGTTTGCAGCGATTAACAATAGCAGCAAAATATCCCACGGCATTAAAGAAGTAATAAAGAATAAAGCACTATGGCTAAACTGCCTGTTTATTGGTTGCTTATATGGACCAACAACCGTTTTTGCCGAGATGTGGGGCGCGTCATTTACTGCGAGCTTCAGAGGGTTGACACACACGGATGCCGCCTTTACCACCAGTCTTATTTTTATTGGCATGGTGTTTGGCTGCCCATTATTTGGTTTTTTAAATAGTATTTGTAACGCGCTGCAATTAATGCGTTTATCTGCTTTACTCTGTCTTACCTTAATGATTGTGATTATCTATGTGCCAGAATTGTCATTATTTCAATTACAGGTACTTTATTTTTGCTATGGGGTTT
>JAQCCA010000227.1 GCA_027621155.1 Pseudomonadota bacterium
CACCCGTTGAACTTTTGCGCGCGTAAACAGCATCATCAAAGTCTTTAGCATCCTCACCATCAATGGTGACAAATGGTAAATCACGTAGATCAATACGTGGCGATATTTCAGTATCGAGCACTTCATGAGGAAGTTTGCGTACTAGACGCGCAGTTTTATTGCTCCAGTCTTCAATCAGATTATGCTTTTTGCTGGCAACTGAAATTGCCGTGAGGATGGGTGACTGCTCTTCAATAACTTCAATAAACTGCGCGACCGCTGAGCAAATCGTTGAGGGGAAAATAACTAATTTTGCTTTGATCAGCGTGTCAGGCTCAAGTTCTTCTGACGGGGGTAAAAGTGCAATGTATTTCGGCATGGTTTTGCTAATTGGTTGGATAAAGTGGCTATCCAACTGTTGGCTATAGCGTCCAGTAATTTCGATGGTGTTGCGCTCAATAATGCTATCAATGCGCGCTTCTAATTTATCTTTGCGATTAAGTCCCAAGATCATC
Organism: Pseudomonadota bacterium; assembly: GCA_027621155.1. Taxonomy (GTDB): domain Bacteria; phylum Pseudomonadota; class Gammaproteobacteria; order Francisellales; family Francisellaceae; genus Caedibacter. Next base: position 495 of record JAQCCA010000227.1, read on the forward strand.
GCACAGACTTTGTCACCATTAAAGACTAAGCGTGCTTGGTGTTGCGGTAAAAATGCACTATGCATTCTATCTTCGGTGGTAATAATCGCATTGCCATCATTTTCAATGCGCACATAGCCGGTAATGATACGACGTTTTTGTTTTAACGGTCTAAAATATTGACCATCTTGCTCAATTTGTTCATCGCGTACCATCGCACCCAAGCGATTAGCAAGGGCATCTAGTTGCCTGCTACGCTTTAGTCCCAAATTATCAGCAATCTTTTCAAAAACAGTTGGCTGTTTGAGATCTTTTAAGTAGGTTAAGATGACTTCTCTACTTGGAATAGGGTCATCATATTTTTGTGCTTCTAAATCCTTATTCGGATCGTTATCAATCGTGTATTTCTTGCTCATTCTCGATGATGCCTTGTAAAAAAAGTTGTTTTTTCACAAGCTCGCCATCATTAAAGTGACCAAGTGCGACAAATCGATCTTGATCATAAATACGGGCGCTGCCGGTGAAATTGTTGGTTAGTTGCATCTTTCCTTTCAGATAAAATAAGTCCACTTTGTCATTAGGTATAGTAAAAATAGGCGTATCTGTAAATGCATATTCAGGATTTAGTAGTTTTTCATGACGTGAATCCAGTGTGAGTGTCTGCAGCGTCTCAAGCGATGATGCATCATTCATCGTCAATAGTCCACATGCGGTTCGTGTTAATTTAATTAAATGTCCAGCGCAATTTAGCGCTTTGGCAATATCCATGCCTAATGTGCGAATATAGGTCCCCTTGGAGCAGCGCACATCAATATCAATAGTGTGCTTTTCAGGATTGTAGTCAATCAATTCAAGCATGTAAATGTTAATATTACGCGCTTTGCGCTCGATTTCGATACCTTGACGTGCCAACTCATACAAAGGTTTTCCTTGGTGCTTGAGCGCTGAATACATCGGTGGGATTTGACTTATCTCACCACGGAATTTATCCAATGCGTTATGGATATTTTGAAGAGTAATCTCAGGGACTTGGTGCTGTTCAATAACATTACCTTCAGCGTCACCACTATCAGTGCTGATGCCTAACTGAATCGTTGCTTGATAAGCTTTGTCAGCATCTAAGAGATATTGCGATATACGTGTTGCTTGACCAAAGCAAATAGGTAACACGCCCGTTGCCATCGGATCAAGGCTGCCTGTATGTCCGGCTTTTTGTGCATTAAAAAGGCGCTTAACACGTTGCAGTGCTTGATTCGAGGATAGACCTTGTGGTTTATCAATTACGATAATGCCATTTAAGGCAATTCCTTTGCGTTTACGCGCCATAGTTATTGATCTTGCTTATCTAGTGTTTTAATCGCTTTTAATGCTTCTTTGGCAGCGTTATGTTCTGCTTGTTTACGCGATTTGCCTTTGCCGCGATAACTTTGTTCAAGTGACCCTAGCGAAACTTCGACTGTAAAAGTTTGATCGTGATCCAAGCCCTCAGTAGCAATTATGGAATATATCGGATGCGTTTGAATCTCGGCTTGTAAGTATTCTTGTAAGCGTGATTTGGGGTCTTTGGTATGTTCTTCAACATTAAGTGTTGTTAAGACATCTTTAAACCAATGCAAAATACGCTCTTTAACAACAAGCATGTCACTGTCAAGATAAATTGCGCCAATCATTGCCTCAAAAGCATCTTCTAACAAGCGTGCACGTTTATGTCCGCCTGATTTAAGCTCGCCAACACCAAAGGACATATATTCACCTAAGTCAAAATGCTTTGCCATATCAGTCAATGTTTTGCCACGCACCAGATACATGCGAAGGAGCGATAAACTGCCTTCATCTTCACGTGGGAACTTCTGATAAAGCGCTTCGGCGATTACAAACCCGAGAATGGAATCGCCCAAGAACTCTAAACGTTCATTATGTTGTTTTTGTTTACTGCGATGAGTGAGCGCTTGAGTGATAAGCGCTTCATTGTTGAAGTGGTAGCCAATGCTACGATATAAAGAGGTGTAATCAATGGTCATTATCTATAATACTCGTCCTATTTCGCTCCAACGTACGGAGCTGTTTAAACTATTCCAGCTAAACCAGACAAAGCTTGCTTTACCAACAAGATCTTTATCAAGAACAAAGCCCCAGTAGCGACTATCTTCGCTGTTATCACGATTGTCCCCCATCACGAAATACATGCCTTGAGGGACAACAAGGTTAGTGAAGTTTGCCGATGGTGCACTGGTCATATTGTCAATTTGATGCGCAATTTTACCTAGATGTTCAGTGCAAATAGTATTTGGACCATTGCCGTTATAGCTATTGATTTGGTTATCTAGGCAGTTGGTATACTCAATTGCTTTGCCATTGACCGTAAGCTTTTTATCTTTGTAAGAGATGACATCGCCGGGCACGCCAATAACACGCTTAATAAAATCAACCCCAGGATTGACAGGAAAGTGAAATACAGCAATATCACCGCGCTCAGGTTTGCCTGTTTCAATCCAGACATTGTTGGTGATTGGATTTCTAATGCCATAAGCGGTTTTGTTCACCAAGATGAAGTTGCCAACGGGTAACGTTGGTGTCATTGAAGCTGATGGGATTAAAAAGTTGCCGATTAAAAAACCGCGTAAGATAAAAACGATCAAGAACACACTAAACAGTGAGCGCGCATAATCAGCCAATAAAGGTGCTTTTAGTGCTTTGTTTTTTTGAATGAACTTGCGACGTTCTTTTTTCTTCATGCCTTGGAGCTCATCCATAACCGGTGCCAAACGTTTTGGTTCAAACTTAAATTTGTCAATGGCGGCAATAATACCTGAGGCAATTGTCAATACCAGTAGCCAAAAGCTAAAATCAATATTCATAGGTTTTTATTTCCTTTGTGCAATATACCGGCATTATTATACGGATTAGCTCAAAAATCGCTATGCTTTTATTGCTAAACTCGTTTCTATCGCTGATTGGAAGTTTTAGAATGTGTGATCAAAATCACCATAGCTTGATTAGGAGAACATTAATGTTTGTTGCCTTAAAAAAACCACAAAACCTATTACAAGAAAATCTTTTTAGTTGTGATATTCCACTGCGATTTTTAGATATGAATGCAGGACAGCATTTAAGTAATCATATTATTTTGGATTATTTTAATGAGGCGATTTCGATGTTTCTCGGTACACATGATATGACATTTGGTGATGTGGATGGTTTGCGTTTGGTCTTTGCAGCGGCAAATTTGAAATTCAAAAAGCCTGTGTTTTACCCCAATAGA
>JAQCCA010000228.1 GCA_027621155.1 Pseudomonadota bacterium
ACGCTCAACACATTGCTCATGAAACTCATTATGATCACGGAAAGAAACAAGGTATTTCAGCAACCCCTCTCGATTAATTTTTCCTCCTTGGTATTCGATCAACACACTACCCCAATCTGGCTGAAAGGTCACTAAACAATTAGATTTCAATAGATCACTACTTAAACGTTCATGCACTTTGCTTGTTTGATCTGCTGATAAAAATTGAGGATTTGTCATATACTCATTGATTTCGATATCAAGCTCATCAATCGATTCTGCTGCAAATTGATTGGTCACATGACAAGGGTAATCTTTTAGTGCGTATAATGTCACAGATACTGCACCATTGGCAGCTTGTGAAAGATCATGCTGCATAATCTTAGTGACTTCATCATCACTGGCAAAATGTGTGCTATTAAAAGAGTTCAAATAAAGCTTAAAACTTTTGGACTCAATCAAGCACTCAGAAAGCGCATCAATCTCAAATACGGCAATGCGCACTTGTGGCTTGCCTTTCATATTCAACCATGAAACTTCAAAACCCGTCCAAATATCAATCCCTTTAAAATCAGGGACTCCCTTTATCCCCAACTCATCACGCTTTATCGATCGCGGTATCGGAAATAATAAACTGGCATCATATTGTGTTTTATATTCAGATTTTTTACCTAACTCAGAGAAGACTAAATCCATTAAATTTAACTCGGCATCTATTATGAATGCGCTAACTCTATCATAATGTTATTTCCATCTCAATGAGAGTACTCATTATACTTTGTGCTTCACTAGGTCTTCAATTATTGATAGTACCGGCAGTATCAAACTCCCTTATTAGCTCATTAAATAATTTCTACTTAGCATTTAACGTGAAATAAACAACACTCTTCACTGGAATATACTCTGGATAAATCACGGGTGTCACGTATTTACGCAAAACAAAAGCACCTGCTTTACCACCGTCAAAATTTACCGCGCGTTTAATATTAATATCAAAATAATCAGCAAGTGCTTTAACAACATATGCCGCCTGCTGCAAGGTTGTGCTATCGATATAAATCACCATAAGCTTTGAGCTTGTTTGTGCATAAATAATGCGTTTGGCAATTTTATCATCATTGACTTTTTGTGCGATGTTATCTTTAAGCAAGATAGGGCCTACTTGGAAAGCATAGTAAGCATGATGATATTTTTGATCTTTATCTAAGATATTGATTTGCCCCTGCTGATCAATCGTAATAATTGATGATAACAACGTATTATTGACCAATGGTAAGCGTAGTTTACTTTGATCAATCAAAAGACCATTGACAAGAAACCCTTCTTGATAAAAGCCACCATTAGTTGCTAGAAACGCATCCTTTTGAGTTGCCACATCAAGCACACTTTGAACATTATCTTGTGACTGAATCGTAAGTCCCGCTTTATATGCATCATTATCCAATAACACCACATCAACAATCAGCGGGAAATGCTTATCTTTAAACGCCTCAAAAGTATCAAACTGCACTTTCTCTGGCGCAATATCGATGGATTTTTTTTGCTGAAGCTGCCATGAAGATGCAAATGAGGTAATAGCACTGCTTAACAACAGTCCCAAAGCGAATATACGTTGTAATGACATAGCTAGATTAATTCAAATAAATATGCTCAGCATTATATCAGAAAGTATGCCAAGTACTTATACCACTCATAAACCATTTTACAAGCGGTATATTACCAAGGTATTGTTTTTCCATCATAAGCGAGAAACTCACCGGAGCTATCAAGATTTGCTTTGTCTATAAGATGTGTCATACCACTAATACTTTGCTCAGTTGTAATCAGTGCATTCTTACCTCCCATCTCGGTAAGCACCCAACCTGGATGCAGCAATACAACCGTTATACCTTTAGGCTTTAAATCAACACTTAAGCTTTTTGCTGCTGCGTTTAAGGCTGCCTTTGCCATGCGATACCCATAACGACCACCTGAAGTATTATCAGTATTTGAGCCCATTTTACTGGTAATAATGGCAACTTTTGCATTTGTATTTAAAAATGGCAGTAAGGCCTCCGTCACACGTAAAGCCCCCAGTGCATTAATATTGATATTCTGCAAAAGCATGCCATAGTCAATCTCACCAAGCGCTGAATCACACCAAGCTCCCGCATTATTGATCAATAAATCAATCTTATCACGAGATAGTCTCCTCACAAGCTGGTCAACTGATTGATCCAAGCTAATATCAACACCTTCAATAATTGTGACATTCAAATTCATTAATTCACTAGAGGATTTTCTGCATACTGCATATACATGCCGACCTGCTTTTTGATAAAATCTCACGAACTCAAGACCAATACCTTTATTCGCCCCTGTAATAACAACCGTTTTCTGTTGAATCATCTATTTACCTGCCTTTTCCATAATGGTGGAATCTTTTTTTGAGAAAACAAAATTATCATTCTCACTGGTCACCTGAATGGTATCACCCGCGACATAGCGCCCTTCTAAAAGATAGGTAGCCAATGGGTTCTCAATATATTGCTGAATCGCCCGTTTCAATGGTCTTGCGCCAAATACCGGATCAAAACCGTGATCTGCCAGCTCATCCATTGCTACTGCTGAGATTGTTAATGTCAAATCACGCTCATGCAAACGCTTACGCACACGGTTGATTTGAATTTCAGCGATTTGTTTGATCATCTCTTTATCTAATGGCTCAAAGACAACGGTTTCATCAATACGGTTGATAAACTCTGGTCTAAAGTGTTGCAATACAACCTGCAACACCTGCTCTTTCACCTGATCATAACCCTCACTATGCAGTTTTTCTTGAATTAATTGTGAACCTAAGTTTGAAGTCATAATCAGTACGGTGTTTTTAAAATCAACTGTACGCCCTTGGCTATCAGTCAAACGACCATCATCTAAGATTTGCAATAGAATATTAAAAACATCTGGATGCGCTTTCTCAACTTCATCAAGCAAAATCACTGAGTAAGGTTTGCGTCTGACATGCTCAGTTAAATAGCCACCTTGCTCATAGCCAACATAGCCTGGAGGCGCACCAATTAGGCGTGCTACCGAGTGCTTCTCCATATATTCTGACATATCCACTCTAAGCATCGCATCTTCGCTATCAAACATAAACTCAGCCAATGCTTTGGTTAGCTCAGTCTTACCAACCCCTGTTGGACCCAAGAATAAAAACGATCCTGTTGGACGATTCGGATCAGATAACCCAGAGCGCGCACGACGAACAGCATTTGACACGGCAGTAATCGCTTCTTTTTGACCAATTACACGTTTGCCTAAGAAGTCCTCCATATGCAATAACTTCTCACGCTCACCTTCCATCATTTTATTGACGGGAATACCTGTTGACTTAGATACTACCTCAGCAATCTCATTCTCAGTCACTTGGGTGCGCACTAATTTGGTTTTGATCGGATCTGCACTGGCAAGCGCCTTAATCTGCTCTTCTAACTGCGGAATAAGTCCATATTGCAACTCTGCCATTTTCGATAAATCACCGGTTCGCTTAGCCGCATCAAGATCAATTTTAGCCTGATCTAACTGCTCTTTTAATTTTTGTGAACCTTGCATTTGTGCTTTTTCTGCTTTCCAAATTTCTTCAAAGCCAGAGTATTCTTTTTCTAAAGCTTTGATTTCATCTTCTAAAACATCCAAGCGCTTTTTGGTGGCATCATCTTTTTCTTTTTTCAATTGCTCACGCTGCATTTTTAATTGAATAATTCGGCGATAC
>JAQCCA010000229.1 GCA_027621155.1 Pseudomonadota bacterium
CATTGCAGGTGTCTTTAATGGCAAAATCCCACAGTTCAATTAACAAGCTGCTGGGCAGTTACAAATAATAAAGAAATAGGAGTGAGCATGCCTGCACCAACAGTTTCAGGTATAAAAAGGGGATATATTATCCCAATTGGTGGACGTGAAGATAAACTGGTTTCCCCCAAGGTTTTACAGCGGTTTGTCGAATTAGCAAATGGCAAAGATGCCTATATTGTGATTATTCCAACGGCATCTAAGTTGTCAGATACGGGCAGCGAATATGTCAAAGTCTTTAAGTCTCTGGGCGTTAAAAATGCGGTAAGCCTTGAGATTCAAGCGCGTGCTGATACCGATAATGAGGATTATCTTCAGCATTTTGAAAAAGCAACGGGTATCTTTATGACTGGTGGTAATCAGCTACTGCTATCAACCGTGCTTGGTGGCACTAAAGTGGCACGCATGATTCGTCGTTGCAATGCCAAGGGTGTGCATGTCGCAGGTACTTCGGCAGGAGCTGCTTTTATCTCTGAGCATATGATTGTTGGTGGTGCGACTGGTTTTATGCCACGCTATAATATGGTCAATATGGCGCCAGGCTTAGGGCTAACTAACAAAATACTTGTTGATCAACATTTCTCGCAACGAGATCGTTTGGGACGATTATTAACGGCATTATCTTATAATCCCTTTGTAACTGGTGTTGGAATTGATGAAGACACCGGCGCATTTCTCGCTGATGATGGCGTAATTGAGGTTGTAGGCAGTGGCGCATTAACGATTATTGATATGTCGCATATTGAGCATTCATCGATGCCACATGCGCGCGATGATGATCCCATTAGTTTGGTAGGCATTCGCATGCATCTCTTACTTGAGGGCAGTAAATATGACACAAATGCGCATGAAGTTGAGGTTGTTAATTAATCGCAAAGATGGGGCTGGAAATGCAAAAAGAGCAGAAAGAGCAAAAAATGCAAAAAATTATTATTCATGGCGGATGTGGTGCTAGAGAGGATAAAAATACCCCCTTTAGTGATTATCACGTACATCTCTTGACCATTGTCGAGGAAGCCTACGCCTTTCTTAAAACCTATGATAGTGCCTTAAAAACTGCTGTTTTTGCGGCGAAATTATTAGAGGATGATCCCATATTTAATGCCGGTACGGGCTCGCGTTTGCAGCAAGATGGACAGGTGCGTATGTCAGCTTCCATTATGGATGGTGCAAAAGGCAAATTTGCAGGCGTGATTAATATTCAACATATCCAATATCCCAGTGAAGTCGCTTTGGCACTTTTAAATGAACACCACAGTGTGCGCGCAGCCAATGAGGCAACGCGCTTTGCGCATGAGACATTAAAAATGCCAGAATATAACCCAATAACTGAGCATCGTTATCAAGAATATCTTGAGCTTAAAAAGGGTTTAACGGGGACTATTGGTGTTGTCGTATTAGATAGTCAAGGCAGTATTGTGGCATTAACCTCAACAGGTGGGGCGGGTTTTGAAGTGCCAGGACGCGTGGGTGATAGTCCAACCGTTGCTGGTAACTACGCATCAAGTATCATGGGGATATCGTGCACTGGCATTGGTGAGCATATTGTTAATCAAGCCGTTGCAGCAAAAGTACATACTCGTGTTAAAGATGGCATGTCTTTGGATGAAGCAGTTGCTAAAAGTATTAAAGAAAGCGATGCTTTGAATGATTATGTGGGGTTGATTGCATTAGATCAAAAGGGCAATATTTCTACTGGTTCAACCCAAGTCGCACAAACATTATTTGCTTATCATGATGGCGAGAAAGCTAAAACGTTTTATGAGTAAATAACCAGTTAAAAGGGAGATTGGAATGTCTAGAATGATTAAAAAAATTGGTTTAACCGTATTATTAGCAACAGCAAGTGCCAGTGTATTTGCAAAAGATGTGCCACTATATCAATATGGAACGATTACAGCATTGATGTCGGGAAATTATCATTCAGTGATAAATGTTAAATCCGCAAAAGCATCCGGTAATGATTTTGGTCTTGGTGCAGGTGAGGGGCTAGGTGAGGTTATTGTATTGGATGGTAAGTACTACTTAGCTAACATGGATGGTAAGCTTACACAAATGAAACCAGAAAGCGGATTGTCTTATCTAACGGCTGTTGATTTCAAACCACTGAAAAAACTCAGTTTTGACATTAATAAATCTATAGAACTGACTACATTTCAGCAGCAACTATTAACAAAGCTAGCAAATAATCAGCTAACTTATGCGGTTAAGTTAACTGGAACATTTAAGGAAATCTTAGCGCGTAGTGAGAAAATTGATAAATCGACTAATACACCATTGGTTGAATGGCTAAAAGAGCATGAACATCGTTTTAGTTATCATAATATACAAGGGACGATGATTATGTTTTTCTCACCTAAATATACGCAAGGGTTTGGCGTACCTGGGTTTCATGCGCATTTTGTTACTGCGGATAAGAAAAGTGGTGGACATGTATTAAGTGCCGAGATTGAAAAGGTTAAAGTTGAAGTAATGCCGATTGATGCTATTAATCTAAGAGTTGGTGATGTCAAAAATACAGCAAAAGAAGCAGACTTAACACAACTGCACAAAATTGAAAATGCACAATAAGCTAAAAATATTCAAAGTTGCATAATTTCAATCATGTGATATATTCTTAATATATCAACGATAACAAGGTGATGCTATGCAACAGGGTAATCAAAATAATTTTTGGGATGCCGTTGGTATTCCGTCACGTGGTGAGCGTCTCTATCAGGCAATTCATGAGGGCTTTAGCTGTGAGGTTTTTAGCAAATTGGCTGATATTTCTGGAATTGAGAAAAACCAGCTTGCTAAAATTACCACAATAGCACCTGCTTCACTTAATAGAAGATATAAATCAGGTTTTTTTACTGAAGCTGAAAGTGATAGATTATATCGCTATGCAGAGGTTTATAAATCAGCTTTGAATTTATTTGAAGGACATCACCAGAAAGCACTGCATTGGCTGATGTCTCCGGTGAATGGATTGGGTGGTAGAAAACCGATTGAGATGCTTAGGACATCTGCTGAAACAAAAGCAGTACTTGATCTCATCGGGAGACTTGAGCATGGCGTTTTCGTATGAGCAAAGTATTTGCCTATAGATTGGTGAAAAGCAAATTTGCACAAGATGCATTTACTGGTGATGGTGCCAGAATATATGGAGGAAGGTGGAATAATAAAGGAAGTCCTTGCGTATATTGCGCAAGCTCAGAATCTCTCGCAATATTAGAAATATTCGTCCATTTAGAGGACTATGCTATTTTACCAAATTTCACACTATTTCAAATTGAGTTGCCAAAATCAGAGATTAACTATTTAAAGCCTGAGCTATTACCACATTCATGGCAAGATCAGCCAGCACCTCCTGAAACAGCAGATATTGGTGATCAATGGCTCAAGCATTGTGAATCTTTAATACTGGCTGTACCAAGTGTTATCGTTCCAAGAGAGTACAATTATATTCTAAACCCATTGAATAAAGGATTTGCAAAGGTAGTCAAAAAAGTCAAAGTATTAGACTTTAGCTTTGATACGCGCTTAGCAAAGTAAGTATTTCACCTTACCCATTACAAAGCATTTTGCAGTATTTCTACCATTGAACTTCTTCGACATCAAACACTACAGAATGATTTACGATGGGTATATAAAAA
>JAQCCA010000230.1 GCA_027621155.1 Pseudomonadota bacterium
TAATCTTGCTGTCAAAGTACAAGCCATACTCAGAAGCTGCAACAAGCTCAGTAGTAACTGCCTCACCACGAATATATAGATTACGATCCAAATCAGAAAAACGCATGCTGATAAAATAAAACCCAAGCAACGCCGACACTGTCAGTGTTGGTAATAAAGTTAATAAAATCATCCGCCCGCGGATGCCAACATTTTTAAGCATAAGATGTGCTTTTGATTTAGCGCGTTTAATGATGAATTATATCACCCATAAATCATTTTGCAGTGGGAAACTACCATCTATCCTTTAAAGAGTTTACGAAACCAAGAAAATCGTTGCCTATAAGGTGGATAAAGCCATAAAGCACTATTGAATCTACCGCGCTGACAAATCGCTTTGGCATTAGAGAATGTTTTAAACCCTTCAAAACCGTGATAGCGCCCCATACCTGAATTGCCAACGCCGCCAAAAGGCAGATCATGCTGCGCGATATGGTTTAACACATCATTTATAGACATCCCACCACTAATAATATTCCTATTAATATACTCTTGTTCAGCACGATCATAACTCAAAAGGTAAGCAGCCAATGGGCGAGGTTTTTGATTAATATAACTTATCACCTCTTCAATCGATTGATAGCTTAACACTGGCAATAATGGACCAAAGATCTCATCTTGCATCACCTGTAAATCATGCTTTGGACTCAATAGCAATGAAATAGGCATTTTTCGACTGCCGTCATTCGTCGCTTTAAATACATCTAGTGTAACAACCTTAACACCTTGACCTTTTGCCTCCTCAATATATCCTTGCAAACGATTAAACTGTGCCTCATTAATCACGCTACTGTAATCATCATTAGTCATATATTGCGGATACATTTCTTTAAACGCTACTTCCATTTCAGCTACAAATGCCTCAAGTTTTTGCGCATGAACAAATACATAATCCGGCGCAATACAGGTTTGTCCGGAGTTTAATCCTTTGGCAAAAGTAATCATTTTAGCCGCTTTTTTCAAAGGAAAATTTTGACTGATAATTAACGGCGATTTGCCGCCTAACTCAAGCGTCACAGGTGTTAAATTTTTAGCGGCAGCCTCCATTACCTTTCTGCCAATAGCCGTTGATCCAGTAAAAAACAAATGATCAAAAGCTAATTCGCTAAAACTTTGCGCCACTGTAGCATCACCTGTGACAACTGCCACTTCATCAATATTAAAAGCGCGTTTGCAAATTTCTATAATCACGCGATTGGTCTTAGGTGTATGCTCTGAGAGTTTAATACACGCCCGATTTCCCGCAGCCAAGGCATAGATAAGCGGTGACAAACTCAACAAAATGGGATAATTCCATGGCACCATAATACCAACAACACCCATTGGCTGATAATAAACATAGTTTTTAGCGGGTTTAAAAATAACACTGGTATGACGTTTCTCTTTAGTCATCCAACTGCGCAAATGTTTAAGGACATACTTAATGGTACTGGTAACTTGAAAGATTTCACTCAACCAAGTCTCATTGGCACTGCGATGACCAAAATCATCACTTACTGCATCAATCAATGCTTCTTCATGCTTTAATAATACTGAATATAAGCGCTTAAGCCTCTCTTTACGCAATGCATAATCAGGATATTGATCAAGTGAAAAGGCTTTTTTCTGTAGTGAAACCAGCTTTAATAAATGCGTTTTATCGATATTTTCCATTGATCTAGCTATCCCTTTGTTTTAAGCAACTGAGTTATAAATTAATTTATAACTCAGTTGCTTAAATAATCTGTTTTTATTAACGACTCTTATTTGCCAAACGATCTCTTTCGCGCTTTTGCTGTTTCTGCGCTTTACGGATTAAGCCGACTTGTTTTGCCTCTTCACCGATATGCAACTCGCCTCGTTCACGTGCTAATTGGCTTTGTTTTTCACGCTCTAAGAAACGCTTTCTTTGTTCAGAGGTATGATTCCCCTTACAATGATGACAAGACACACCTTGCTCATATTCTGGTTTAAGTTTATCTTCTTCAGTAATTGGACGACGGCAAGCATAACATTGATCATATTGACCTTTGGCTAAATCATGTGTCACAGCAACACGTGAATCAAAAACAAAGCACTCACCTTGCCATAGACTTTTTTCTTCAGGCACTTCTTCAAGATATTTTAAAATACCACCTTCTAAATGATAGACCTCATCAAAGCCCTGCTCTTTCAAAAAGGCAGTTGATTTTTCACAACGAATGCCACCGGTGCAAAACATCGCTACTTTTTTGTGTTTTGTCTTATCTAAATGTTTTTCAACATATTCAGGGAAATCACGAAAGGTCTCCGTATGCGGGTTAACCGCATTTTTAAACGTACCAATGTCAATCTCGTAATCATTGCGTGTATCAATTAATAAAACTTCAGGATCAGAAATTAAGGCATTCCAATCTTGTGGTTTAACGTAAGTGCCACATACTTTAAGAGGATCTAATCCTTCGACACCTAAGGTCACAATTTCTTTTTTTAGCTTCACTTTGGTGCGATTAAAAGGAATATGCTCATCAAATGATTCTTTATGTACCAAATTCGTCAAACGTGCATCAGATTTTAAGAATTTAAGTACCGCTTCAATGCCTGCTGCAGTGCCTGCAATCGTGCCATTGATACCTTCTTTGGCTAACAATAGCGTACCACGCACCATATTATCTTCCATTGTTTTTAACAATGGTGCTCTTAATGCTTCATAATCTTCCAGTGTGACAAACTTATACAGTGCTGAAACCACGTACTTTGACATGCTATACCCTTTATACCTTATTTATTTCTACTATCTATCATTTGTATTATTGATTTTAAACACACAACCGCAATCAAAATATGATTGATGATGGGTGTCGAGTGAGCGCATTATACACCATTTCACCTAAACGCCAAATAACCGCTATTACCTAACGTTAAAAACCATTTCAATAAGACTCAATAGTGGTGAATTTTGCGCATAAACATAATAGCTTTGCATATTAGGAATACTCTCAGAAATCTGCTTATTGATATTTAAGAGCATCTCTTTTTCCTGAGCGGCTAACAGGGCTGTTGGTAAGAAGCCATAACCAATGCCTTGGGTAATTGCATGCAATATTGTCGTATACGAGCAAAAATAAAGCGCATTTTTCATCTGTAACATATCTTTTAATTGAGTTTGCATAATACATTTTAATGTTTTTAGACCCTCTTCAATACCTTTGAAGCCTTTTGCTAAATCACGTGAAACATAAGCATCAAAAACAATATCCGTATAGAGTCTAACGTCAAAGCCATGGTCTTTGAGCATATTTTTTTCGCCTTCATTAAGTACAACTAAGGCAACATCTACCTCATGCTTAAGCAACAACTCAATATGCTTTGTTTTATTTTCAACAGCAAGATTATAATCAAATGACTGATCAAGCTGCATAATCTGACTGATTTTACAAAATAGACTTTGCTCAAATATTTGTGATAAGGCAATTTTAAGCGTTGGCTTTTTATGCTTTAAAAAAGGCAACTCTAACTGATTAATTCGATCAAACTCAAGCAGCATCGGCTTAATCAGCATGTAAAAAGCATGACCTTTGTTATTAGCAATTAATGTAACTGCCCAGCAGCTTGTTAATTGAACTGTGGGATTTTGCCATTAAAGACACCTGCAATGGTAT
>JAQCCA010000015.1 GCA_027621155.1 Pseudomonadota bacterium
CCGTAGTGCTTGAAGTATCTGCAAAATGCTTAAAGTCGCTCAACTTTATCCCTAGCTTAACTAAAATCTCGTCTATGGCTTTGTCATTGAGTTTGCCCTCAATTAAATCAGCTTGCTCAAGCGTGTTGTAAAACAATTCATATTTTCCAAGACTTTGCATATACAAAGCGGCTTTGTTAGCATAAAGCGAAGCATCACCAAAAATATGCAGTGGCATGAATACTATTTTTAAGTCGTGATCTTTTTGGATTAACCGCTGCAAAATAGGATATTGCTTATGGCAATAGATACATTGAAAGTCAAAGAAAAAGAGTAATGTATGTTTGGCTTTAGGGTTGCCCATATAAGGCAAGTTATCCGCTTTGAGTATCCACGGTAGTTGCTCAATTAAAGTGTGCTTAACGCCACTTAATTGCTCATCAACTAAAGATTTTTTGACGCTTTGCATAATCTCAAGCATCTTATCTGGGTGCGATTTGAAATAAGCTGTTGCTAATTCGCCAACTTGGGATTCTGTCAGTGTATTATGATCACTCGCAGCATAGGTGCTTTGTGATACTGCTGTGAATGCCATTATCGATAAAAAGAGATATTTTAATTTAAACATTTTGATTCCTTAAAATTTGTGTTCATGATATACAAGCGATGATTCAATAGTTTCAGTTGAATGTGCGTCGTTTGACTTATTTGTTTGATTTTTGTGGTTACTATCGCCTGTTGCATTTTCATCATTAGCCACCTTATCGGTTTCCTTATTGTGTTGCTGCTCTGCTTTAACCTCACTAACCACCTCTGGGTTGTTTTCAGCTTCGGCTGCTGCAAGGGTAATTTTCTTAATCGCATCCCAATCAATTACCCTTTCCTCTAAAGGCTTATCAAGTAATACTTTCCTGCCAGTCACATAATCACAATTCATGTGTGTAATCGGATGATCACCCACTAAACGAATATAAAACTCTAAATCGTTCATGGTCATAATTGTTCCTGTATCAACCGTTCTTCTGGTAGCCCGTTGTCTTGATATGGTGTTACCATCACGGATTGCATTAGGACCATACGATTGACTTTCTCTGACTTCTTCAACGATCTGTTCGCCTAAGTCTTTAGATACCCAATCAGCGACACGTTGCTTTGGTGATCTTGAATACACCGCCGTATTTAATAAGTCGCTGATAGCAGTAGCTTCATCACGCCCATAGATAAATTCAAGCTGACTGATTGACTGAATACCAACGGCAATACAACCACCAAATTTACGAATATCGGCTGCAATATCCGAAAAGTTTTCTAAGCGGTTTAAACTTGCCATTTCGTCCATCACAATCCAAAACCTACGCCCACTGTTAGCGGGTAAGTTTTGCACACCTTTCATTGCCATACCTATCCATGCCGAAATAAGTGGTTTAATTTCAGCATGGATATTGGCGCGAGAAGAAATAAACAACCAACCTTTTTGATGCTCGGTACTGTTATGCTGTTGCTGTATCCAATTCTTTATTGCAAAAGGCTTTTTGTGTTTATCTTTATCTAACCCCTCAAGGAAGCGTAAAGCTTTAGTATAAGTTGCCATCACCGCACGAATCGAAATAGCTGTTTTTTCAATATCTTTGGATACTAAGTTTTCTGCTTCGGTTTTGGCTAATATCCGCCTGAACTCATCAAGTGATGTGGTTAAAATCACTTGTAAAAGCTTAATAATGCTACGATCTTTATGCTCTCTCATCTCCCAAGCAGTTGTTGAGAATATTGTGCGGGCTGCATCGACCCAAAATGGGTCACTACCCTGTACGGATTTAGGCATCATATACATTGCAATAGCTGCCATTTCAATCGGTGTTTCACATTCAGCCCATATATCCCAGTTTTGACATAAGGTAGACATTGGATTTAATTCAACGTCGCGCGCCTCATCAAAAAAGTAAGGTTTTAAAACACATTCTTTATCATAGATAATCGCAGCATCACCACTGGTACGTATATCATCTAAAAGGCGCATGATCATTTGTGATTTACCTGAGCCAATGGAGCCATGACACAATATGCCCTGATATTCTGAAAATCTAGGTAACGGCAAAACATTCGCTAAACGTATATCACTGGCACCTTTAGGCGATTGTTCAACTGACTTAATTGTTTGCTTGATATTTTTAGCAAGCACCGTACCGCTAATTAGTTGATCATCGGTGTGCTTGTCACCTTGCTTGATAAAGTAGCGGGTAAATAAACGTGTAATTCCCAGATAAAGCACGAACCCTGCAACCAAAGAGACAATGCCATTTTTGATAAAACGATTAAATGCTTCCGCAACCAAGTTTTGACTTTGCGGGTCATTTAAATGGCTAATTGCTGTAAAGTATTGATTGGGGTTTAATGGATTTGTCCACGCATGAACATAGCCCAAGCCAAAGAAATTTAAAATATAGCAGTAAACTTCCATCGATAACAAACGCATATCGTTCCACTCTGTCATTAATGACATTAATAAAACGACAATAAGCAAGTAAAGCAATATTGCCCACTTAGTGATACGTCCTGCCACTTGGGTAAACATACGTGTGTTATATAAAAATAACTGCCCACCGCGCACAAAAGATTTTGTTTTGCGGGTATTGCGTTGTTGTCGATTTTTATCTTCTTTTTTCATTCAACCACCCGCTTTCAAAAGAGATTAAACAATAATTTGCTCAACATAAAACAAGGCACAATCACCATTAAAATGCTTATAGCAATTCTAATTTGTAAGGCTAAGGCGTTCTCAATAGCAAACCCTTTTGATTTAGCTTTTAAAACCATCATTTTTGCACGTATGCCATAAAGCAAACCAAGCGTTAACATGAAAACTGCCCCTAGTAAATGCACACCAAAATGAACGAGAATAAAACCAAAAATAAAAGAGCCAATGATAATATCAGTTAGTGATATAAGCCCTTTGATAAAGTCTTTGCTATTAGTAAAAATGCGCTGTGTTAGCTTATATATCATAGACATGTCGATACTCCAACCAAGTAGATTAATGTGGGATTTCTCTTAAAAATCTCGTGAGTTTTTTTAATGAAATAATCAGCATAACATCGATGGCAAATGTCAAAACAAGGCAAATACTGATGGCTATATCAGACACTGTAACCTGTGGTAACAGCGCAACGATAATAACTAAGATATGCAACCAAAAAGCCATGTAAATTAACTTAACTAGCTTTACGTTATGCGATGCTTGTTGGCATGATTTTAAAGGTTTAGCGACATTTTTAACCGTGGCAAACCATTGAATAAATATCGATGCAATCGGAATAATCATAAACCATGATAACCAAGTACATTTCTGTGTTTGGTTGAGTCGATTAAGTTCCTTAGTGGCATTCTGATAACCCAAAGAAAGAAGGACATAGCAAGCAATGAAGATACCAAAGATCGCAAAAGTAACAACGGCTAATAAAATGCTTGATGTAGTTAGTGATGTTCCCATAATTATTACCCCATAATCCCTGCAATTTCGTTAGCTACCTCTTTCACCAAAACAGGTTTAGCGTCTTTGAAGTCTAAATTAACTTGATCAGCAACACTGGCAATCCGTGTACGATAACGCAACCAATTTGTTTTTTGGTTATACGTTTGTGTTGTATTTGTTTGCGTACCTTGTGAAAGGTTAGATTGTGTAGTTTGTGTCACTGTGCCGTCCGTTTTTACTGAGACTTGAACATCAGTAATCATTGAATACGTTACATCTTCAACCATTTGATCAGCAAGCCAACCAACAGCCCCGACTCCTGCGCCAACTCCTAAACCAACACCGACAGAGTCAGCAGCAAATCCAGAAGCCACTCCTGCAAGTCCACCTAATAAGGCATTACCAAAGCCACTGTTCATTGACTGCCAAACAGATTGGACATTAGGTGCTTTACCGACTTGAAGCACATTCACTTGAACCATGTTGTGCGCCTTATCAATATCATTGGTGACAGCCCAACCTTTAGATGCAAGGTCACTGGTCAGCGTTTTTTTCAAATCCACGTCTTGCCCTGTTGTATCTTTGACTTGCACATAAATTGTTTTGTCTTTATCAGAAATAGGGTCAAGGAAAATGCTTTGGCTCATTTTTGATTGCGTTTTCAAACTACCATGATGAATAGCCGTTGAAATTGCAGCACAAGAAGTTATTTGCATAACAATTGCACCAGTGACTGCAACTTTTAATGTGTTAAGAACTTTTTTATTTTTTTGCATCATTTGCATGGGTTTTCTCTCCATTTTTTTGGTTAGTTGTGGTTGTTGGTTAAACAATTTAAAAGTGATATACTTGAAATAGGTATTTTTAACTTTATAAGGGATTAAATTTATGGATAGTCAGAAAAAAGCATTTACAAAAGAAGATAGACACAATATTCAAAACGCTAAAATAACACTCTTGATAATTTTAGTTATTGTTAGTGCCTTAATTGGATACTCAATATCTGACGATGTGGTTTCTTCAAATATTGCTCAATTGATCACTGGAGTGTTGGTTATGATTTCAGTATTTTGTGTATCATTAATCTCTGATGCAAAATATAAAAATATGTTTTATTCCACAAAAATAGATAACGTAATTGAAGATAATGATCGAAAAGACGAGGGATTGATGGACATTAATCATCCTTGCAGTCTGCACCCATCATCAC
Organism: Pseudomonadota bacterium; assembly: GCA_027621155.1. Taxonomy (GTDB): domain Bacteria; phylum Pseudomonadota; class Gammaproteobacteria; order Francisellales; family Francisellaceae; genus Caedibacter. The sequence continues at coordinate 4,659 of JAQCCA010000015.1, forward strand.
CATACTATAAGAATAGATTTATGAACTGATGAATCTCTGTTCATTATTAAATGATTAATCTATAAAGGCATTCCTAGAACAAAAATTGGCACCCTTTAAAATGGATTATTATTAATCCATTTACTTAAATCTTCAGCAGCTTTCTGACCTACTCCGCTAGCCACTCTTTTAGCGTCACCAACTACAACACCATGATCGAACTCATCTTTTACCTTATTTTTATTCGTATGAGTCCCTTGTTGAATATCTTTATTCATTGTTGCCGCATGATCTTGTACTTGTGCCTGTGTAACACTTGCTTGTTTCATCATATTTTGATGACTGGCTTGTCTTTGTAAGCGTTGTGCGTCCTCTATCTGTTTTTTAGACATCATTTGCATTTGTGATTGCGCTTGTTGCTTTAATTGAGACTGATTGGCTTCATAATTTCCTGAAACATCGTGATTTGCAGATAAATTACTTGATGCTGTATTGTAACCACTTTCTGTTGCTGAACCTTTAACTTGATTCAATAACTGTTGCGCTTCATGATTTACCATGCTTTGACCGCGTGTTGAGTTTAAGTATTCCGTAGCCCAAGCTTGTTGAGTTTGTAATCCTTGCCCCTCAGTTGCACTTAATACCGATTGTGCAGAAGCACCTTTGGTTGTTTCAGCCCACTGTACAAAGTCACTATTCATGTTGGTATTGATTGACTGACTATTTGACTCAGCAATACTTGCCGCTTTGCTGTAGTTTTCAGAATTGGAATATTCAGTTGATGCTTGATGTGACAAGCTTTGTGCTTTGTTCAAATCAACGGCGGATTGTTCTGCTGCGGATAACTGATGAGAATTAGAACCATCTAAGTGGATGTTTTTAGCACTATTTAATGCGTGGCTATAAGATTCACTGAATGATTGCCCATCTCTTGAATTTAGGAACTCTGAGACTTTTTCTACTTGCCCATGTTCATGCGATGAACTTATTTTCCCACCAACAGAACCTCCATTGCCAAATAATTTAAATCCTGCCGAAGCACTTGCACTAATTGCCTCTTGTAAACTAATTTGATGACTTGCATCATGTCCTGCATTCCAGTCTCTAACAGCCTCTGCCATGTGTCTATAATCCTGATTAATCCCATAGGTATCAGTATTACTCATACCACCACCGGCACGATAATCGTTACCATCGGTTGAACTAAAATTAGAAGCTTGACGCAAACCACTTTGTAATGAGTTATCAGCCGAAGTCCGTAAACTATCCCCTCGATGATGAGCTTGCTGTGCGCTTGCAGTTAAACTACTACTTAACGCTTGCGAGCCTTGAACCCCAACCGCTAAATTAGACATTGCACTACCTGAGTTGATAATACGATGACCATCAGCAGAAGTTGACACAATTGAACCATTGGCTAACTGTTGCGAGTGCATACCTCGATAATCCGTTGAATTTAAATCATGCTTATGTGCGTTGATGTTATCGTAATTCTGATTATAAGCACTAAACTGCCCAACGGATATATTACCTTGCGCTGCCCCTGCTACAGCAGAAGAACCCGCGCCTTGTGTAACACTACCCAATAATTGTGACGCTTGAGAGAATACAGCCGACATGCCCGATGTTAACCCTTTCGCAATAAAGGGAATAGACATCGCTAAAAACCCTGCCGTAAACGCCATATCTGAATGTATCATTGCAATGGGGTCAATGTTTGACATTGTTAGTCCACCATCTTGTTTCCCAAATATATTCGTCTGTGTAGATGCGTAATAAGACACAAAGAAATGCAAAATCGCAAACATTGGCGGCCATGACCACAACCAAATCATTGTGCTTACAAAGAATAAATACGCCTTTTCAAACATCGGAAAAAACGCCAGTAAAATCACCACTGGAAACAAACAGATCATTAAAATCCATAAGCAAGCGTTCAGCATTGGTAATCTGTAACCCGCCATCCAAAAAGTATTGGCTTCTGAAATACGTAAATTATTCATGGCAGAGGTATTAACATAATTCATCAAGCCTGCCGTATTGCCTGAAAATGCCATTGCATCAGATACTGAGTTACGCACCAGATCAATCAGCATGTTTTGCGCTAAAGATGCCGCCCCTGTTTGGCTAACACTTAGATAATAATCTTGTGCATTGGAATAACTGGTTTCAAACTTAGCTTTGTCGCCATTGGTAAATTTATTTGCAAAAACTTGCGCCTCTTTATCAGCAGCAGCATTAATTTCTGTTTTTAAATGTTTAGCAGCATCTTGACATGAGACGTTACCGACATCATGCAAAATAACACGGTAGACTGGTGACGCATCATCAAATAACTGTGTCATCAAATTAGGTGAGTTTTTTAACTCTGTTGCCGTTAGCTTGCCTGTCACGCGCATTTTTGAGATCAAAATACACTGACGCATATAATTACTTAAGTCCATGCTTAAATCAGGTGATGAACCAAAAGAAGCACTACTTGCAGCTAATGCTATCCTTGAGCCAAACAACATACCTGTTTTGTTATAGCTTTGATCGTCAGGCATGTGAAAAACATCTTCAAATCCCTGCGAGATCGCATAACCAATTTGCGAAATAAACGAAGCGGGCAACGCTGCCCCTAATGGCACATCGTCAACCTCGTGTGTTACCATCGGTTGCTGCATATCAATAATCGCTACAGGCACTTTAATGCCAATTAATACGAATAACAAAGTAAAGCTTACAAAAATAAAACGCATTAAGTTTTCTAGCTTTTTGCCAGTAATGTATTGATAAGCCGTACCACCAATCCCCGCAGTCATGGCAATATTAATGGCACTATGAAATGTGCCACTGCCCACAAGCAAAGCAAGGGAGTTTAAGGCTTCCTCAGCCAGTCCACCTGCCATGGGTGTATAGATTTCTAACATAGTGATTTTCCTTTAGTGAGAATTAGATAATTAATGTCTTGGTGATCACTCTTGATTATCAATGGCTTGTCTAAATAACGGTGCCATGTCGCTCATTGAATTTTGCATCATCTTTTGCACACTTAAATTAATCGATAATGCCTGTTGGAATTTAGCTCTTGTCTTTTCATCAAACTGCATCACATAGTCGCGTGCTTGCTGAATGGACTTAAATAAATCCTGAATATTATTCTGATCAAGCTGTGTGCCAGATAGTGAGGTTTGTACAATATCCAAGGCTTCTGATAAGTAATCAGCCAATAAATCAGTTGCGACCATTTCAGCAAAGGTATCTAAACCCTGAATACCAATACCCTCTTGCGCATTGACAGAAATAACACTGAATACTGGCGATTGTGTAATGCTAATCATGCCAATTTCTTCATCGGTTAGTTTCTCATCGTTTTTAAGCTTTGAATAAATGTCGTTTAATAGCTTTTTCACTTGATTAACCAATGAATCATTAGGCGTGATGTTTTGATAAGTGCTTGGTGAGTAATCCACATCAAGGCACGTATCGCTACTATCTTTACATACATAAGTCGGTAGCTTGCCACCATATAAAAGGGCTTTGATAAAATCACCGTCTGTAATACGTGATGGATAAGGTGTGATTGCGCCTGTTTTATCAAAAACAACCGTGCCTGATATGGTCATATACAACTCACCCAGTTTTTCATCGGAAGATAAGAAGTTATTGCGCTTAATCACTTTATCCCAAACGATATTTGTGTTTTTGTAAACGCGATAATTATATTTAGGGTCAGCTTTGGCTTGATCTAGCTTCTCGTCCATCTTGCCACCAGTTGAGCAACCTTGTCTTGAAGCAGCCCAATCACTAAATGCACCATCATGTGAACCAATATCTTGGCAAACCTGTTGTTGTGCTGCACGTGATTTCGGCCATGCACCACCGACTAAATCCTCAGCCATTTCACATGAATTAAAGTTGCCTGAATTAATCTTATTGGCAAGATCTTGCATATACTGCATAGCATGGGCAATTTCTGGCAATTCAACTTCCAAGGCTAAGTTAAGTGCATAGCCCGCCCCTGCAGATAGGATAGATTGCATGAACTTAACCAATTGATCAGCAGATATAAAAGAAAAACCACCCGCAAACAAATCAATGCCACCACAACCTGAACGAAAGCCAGGTACATCAATGTGCATGATCTGAATATTGCGAACGCGATTTCTTGCATAAATGGAACCAAAGGTTGCGTATCCTGCGGCTTGAGATTGATAGGTACTAGGCTCATTAGCATGTGCTTCAAACCCTAAACCACTAAAAAACGAATTTAAGTCACTATTGGTATCTGCAATAGCAATACTGGTTTGAGCAAAAACCATCATCAGCATTAATAGCATCATACTAAAAAGCTTAAATGGCTTTTTGATAATTTGGACAAACTTAGGCATGTGTCTGCTCCTCAATATGCGTCATTAGTTCATTGACTCTTTGCGCTAACTCAAAAGGTTGTGCTTCACCAAATAAAACAGGATATACCTGATCGGTATATTTATTTTGTAAATAAAGCGCAGGAACCACTGGCTTAAAACCACCTTGTAAGAAATACTGGCGGTAATCATCAGCCGTCATTTGTTTACCATGAAGCCCATCTAAATCGCCACCATCGGTTGAATAGGCTTTGATTTTGATATGATAGTAATTAGCAAAATCTTTGAGTGTTGGTGCAAATTTATGACAATGCGGGCAAGTGCTGCGATAGAAAAACACAAAGTAGTAATCGTTTTGCAAATCTTTAATTGTCTTAGGTACTTTTGCCGTATCTTTAACAGTTGAATGCGTTAATTGATTTGATGAAATATTTTTAGCGTTTTCACCCATAATCGCATTAATTTGATCAGCCGCAACATTGGCATAAAGTGGTGTAATGGAACATATTGTTATCAATATGAGGAATGCATATTTTAGTTTTTGCATAATTTTCGTAATTTGCGTAAATGGTTTCATTGTTTTTGCTCCCTTATCCCCTGATAGCTATAGCGTTGGAAATTATTAACCACATCAAGGAATCTGACTTTTAAATCTTCCCCTGCAATAAATCCGTAGCTTAATGCTTGCATTTGTTTTGTTTTTAGATTCACCAAGAATAATGCCGGCATATATTTTGCTTTCATCGGTAGCACCTTACTAACAACAGATAACGGTATGCTTTTAGGATTAGGTAGCCCAATAATTGGCTGATCGTCTGTGGTTACTGAAATCATTGAAAAGTGATACTGATTGACCAGTGGCATTAAAATCATACTTGCAAACTTCTGGCATATTGACGAATTACCACGATAGAAAAAGAGTAAGCCAAAGTTTTTAGACATTGACTGTACTGTTTTCTCAACTAATAAATTTTGCTCATCATTTCTAACAGGAATCGCATTATTATCGGTTGGAAAATTCAGTGAATAATCTAAATCTGGGTTTTGCAATAAAGCCTGCTGCCAACTACGCACAAACTTTTGATCTTGCTTAGCCCAAAACTGCTGGGCATACATATACTTTGTTGTATTTTCTACGGTTGGATTAAGTAATGCCGTTGCCAGTGTGTTTTTAGTCTGCATCGATAAATATTGTAATTGTTGATACGGTGAGCGTTGAGGTACGGTACTCACCGTTTCACTAGATTGTGGTGTCTGTAGCTTTTTTTGTTCTTGCTTTGGTTTTGGTTGTTGTGCTTGCGTGTACCAGTGAAAGCCTTGTGGCTCCTCATAGGAAAAATCTGCATAAGCAAAAAATGGCAATAACATAAAACCAAATACAATACCAAACAGTCCAACAAGACCTTTCCCTATTGTCATGAATAACCCCTTGGATTAAATGATTAAATGAAAGATTTTTTATTTCTTTTAATGTTTTGAATCGTCACTGTGATTATATTTGCGACAAAATAGCACTTTGTAGCTCATTAACTTTAGATGACAGCTTTTTATCAGACGATGGCGTTTTATTTTTCATATCTTCTTCAATGCGCTTATTGATTTGATCAGCCATTGCTTGAGCATCAGGCGCACTAACTTTCATATCGCCCGCTAATCCTGCTGATTTGTTATGTGAGCCATCAGGATAAATATAAATGGGGTCAATAAAATCAACAGCATTAAAGTTAATCTTCTGAAATTGATCTATTGTTAGCCCCGAACAATTAGGGCTTTCAGGTGAGCCAAAATTCATACTTAACTGCCCTCTGCCATAGTCCTGTGTGATACGCGCCATTTTAGAATCCCAGACACAATATACTTTGTGTTTAGAGGTGCAGACACCTAACACTTTATTGTGGCAATACTCTCCAATATATGTCACAAGGTAATGCTCTTTATCACTGCCTAATTTTTTCTCATTATCATCGCAGCTACCTAAGCCTATATCAGTGCCCCAACCACTGTCTTTGCAACAGTCTTTAAAGTTGGCAATATCAATAGAGCATTCCATTGGCTTGCCATTAAATAAACTCACCTGTCCATTGTTATTGAAGTCTGTGGCAGCACCGGCAACCGCTGCTAACTCTGATGCGTCCTGACCAAAGTTTTTGTTTTGTGTGGGTTTTGGCTTAGTGCAATCACCATCAATGCAGAATATATCACTGCCACAATAAAGTGATGTGCCATCACAAACCTGTTTAGGGCATTCATACGTGTAAAGGTATTCAACACACTGCCCGCCTATGGTTAATAAGCATTTTTGAAATGCGCCTAATTTACAGCTTTGTTCATACGGTGCGCATTCATTAATTGGTGTTGGTGAGCAACTGTAATGCTGTTGGTACTTCCAACAATCTGAATATATATCAACGCCACCGAAATGTTTAACACTACCTTGCTCAATACATGTCTGCCCTGTATAGGTGCAGCCACTGGGTACACCCTCAGCATACAAAGATATTGGCACGAATGATAATGAGGCGATAAAAGCAGAAATTGAGATTGAAATGGTTTTGTTTATCATAAAAATACCTTGTGATTTTAAGGGCAGTCTGTACCGCTCCACTCGACATAACCCTCTTGTTTTTCATAAGCGGGGATTTCTATTACGCCTGAGTATTGAATAGTCACGTCAGGCACACTCGCATACTCTCTACCGTCTGCATAAAAACTCCCTTTTTCCCCTGCCGTAACCTGAATTGCTAATGGACTAAAGGAATAACTAATAGATTGCTGATAAAGTCGTGTATCGATTCTGCCATGAACTGGCATTATTTGAATCCAAAAATACCCGAACCAATTGCCCGCTGCTGTAATACTAAAAGATTTTAATATACCTGTTGTGGGAAATGTAAAAGATGCCCCCGCATGATATGCCTCACTACGATAATCAGTATGACCAGTACCGCTAAAAGGAATATCCTGAGCTGGAACAATGACAGTCTTTACTCTAGGTATTGCCGTCTTAGTACACTCTAGTGTTATCGCATTACTGCGTTTACACTGATGTTCTTCCGTTTCTGTATGGCACGTTTTATGCTTTTGACAATCCACATACTGATCTGAAATGCCATGTGTAATATTGTAGCTATCATTTTTAACCAGTTTTGAATCATCAAACTCTGCCGCATCGGGATTAATTTTAATCTGAGGTCGGGTTTTAAAGTCATCATAAACCGTACCGCCTGCTTTATCATTTGCAAGATTCGCTGCCCCTTCCTGGTCAATATCAGAATGTGTTTGTTCGACACCTTGATAATACTGTGTTTCAGATGGATTAGGATTATAGTTTGGTATTGAGGCATTAGGATTAAATGTGTTAGCAGAATTAATGACTTCTTGCCTATTAGCTTCAACAGTTGGCTTATCATTATTATAATCTATTGCTGTTTGATCAGCGATTGCTATGCTACTGCCCAATTGTGACAGTAAAAGTACCAGTAACTTTGATTTTTTATTTTTTAAGCAAGAGAACATTGAAAACCTCTTATTTTGCTAATATTGCCTTTGCAACTTTTTGAGGAATAGCAGAACCATTATCTGCAATATCCATTAGTGAATCATGTATTGACTGATTGCCGTAAACGACATCAAAAGGTTGATTTGGGCACATTTTTTGATAGATACAGTTTGCAGGACGTTGTGTTACCACTAATGCCGGCACTGCGGTAATATCAAATTGATCAAACCATACAGGGTCAATACTAACACCACTGAATTTAAGGTTTTCCTTTTTAGCTAATTGCTGAATATCCAATATATACTGTAGCGTTTTAGGCATTTTATTATCAACCAGTCCACGAATAATCACCGGTATATGATATTTAGCAGCTTGCATACTCATTTGAATAATCAGTGATTTTGGCATTGAAAAGGATATAAACAGCATTGCCCCATCAGCAGCTTTACCACCTTGACCAGTTTTCTGTTGGATAATCCCACGAGCAGAGCCGCTTGCCTGATCTATAAAATTATTCACCAAGTCAAGATTAGATGAAACCTGAGCTTGAGACATTGAGTTAATGGCATCAACTGCTTTAGCATTATCCTTGAATATGGTTTTTTCAGTTTGTTTGTACGCATTGACTTCATCATTGAAGTTAGCGAATGAGAAGTTAATGGCTAGAATAGATAACAGCATTAAAAAATACTGAATAACATTTTTCATTTGTACATCCTTTCAATAGGTTAAAGTAAAGAATTTTATTTCTTTTGCAAACTGGCATTCCACTTTGGTTTATCATTTTTTTCATCAAGAAAAAATAGTCCTACATAAAACAACAATTTCTTTTTTTGAAGATTAAAAAGCCATAGTTATCACCCGCTGCGGGATTAACATGCCCTGTTTCAAAGGTCGCCACTAAATGACCAAATGGGTGACACTGCTCGGCATCGGGAATGGTATTAACCATTTGATAGCGATAACGTGACTTTGGCATAATTGGACTAGGATAAGTATTACAAACCGCAGGGGAATCAGCACCCACTGAATCCCAAACTAACCCCTCACGGTGCATTTTAAAATCCATTCGCTCTGCTAATAAAGTAGCAGATTCTACTGGGCTTGTTTGAAATGGTGTATTGCCTGTCAGTGGGTATGTTGAACCTTGCGACCCCATACACCAAAATAAAGCATCAATAGCTGTTGCCTGATCAGTCGTTGTAATCAGTGAATCAGCAACACAAGCAGCTTGCGTGATGGGATTAGAAAATAAGGTGGCTTCTGGGTTTAATACAAAGCCTAACTCGTCATCATTCCATGTCGGGTCAAGCTCGGTCATATAAGCCAAATCAAACTCCCCTGCTTGCACACAAGCAACAGATGTAATGATTTGTAGCCAATATATCACTGGGTATTTATACCAATGAACATAGTAAAATGCCCCCCTACCATCGGCAGCGGGCATTTCACTACCACCTAAGCCTTGATCTTTAACATGAAGCTGAACACCCATATTCACCATGCAATAAGGGTCGCGCGTTACATCAACCAATGCAAATGGCTCCCAAAAACCTATTGTCACCCCAACACGTTCATAAACAGGTGGTGGTACAGGGCAAATACAGACTGGACTTGCAGGGTTTGTTGTATCAGGGTATGAGCCAGCAGCAACGTCCGTACTACCAATAGTAATCGGAAACATGCAATCCCAACATATATCAGTAATCGGATTAACAAAGTGACCCGTACACGTCACTGCAAAAGCAGTTACAAACAGTGGAATCGATAGTACCGCTAATAATATTTTTTTAAACATAGCTACACCTTAATCCCATGTTAACATGGTGCCTTTGTAACGATTGGTGAGTGACTTTTTATAATCACCCACTAATGTAAGCAAGTTACCATTACCTTTAATTGCTTGGAAATATAATCCTGTATCTTCATCTTTATTTTTTGACCACAGTATTTTCATTTGTCCAAGTTTTCCTGTAACGTCAAAAGGCTTCCCATACTGTTGGATATACTCAGATTGCAGCAATATCGCTAAATTTGGCTCGTCCGTATTAACAAAGCTATAGCTTGATATAATCGTATTATCTGGCGTTGTACAAATAATTTCCCATTGGTTAAGTTCATCTGCCGTTGCGTCTTTAGTATCCGAATAAAAGTCACAGTATTTATTGTTAAGACCATAATTTAACAATAATTGCTGTTGCATGGTTTTATCTTCTTTGCTTAACGCTAAAGCGTTATTTGCTAAAACCATAGCAATTGACGTTAAAATAATGCTTTTAATTAATGTTTTTTTGTTCATGATTAAACCTGTCATTTGTTTGTTGAAATATGTGTGATGTGTTGTATCGCTACGATGATTAATCAATAGCTCACTTGAGTTTTAGATATACACCACGAAGAATGAAACTGCCGCAAAATAGAAATGTTACCGCCAACAAATTAAACTTAAAGCCACTACCAAAATATGTCGCAATAACGCTACTCTCAGTTTTGATGAAAAAAGCTGTTCTAAAACTCCTAATTTTCAGACGTAAAAGACGTAAAAAATAAGTACAATAATTTAATGCCTGCAAAAATCAATGCTAAAGAAAGTGATAGCGACCAATAAAGCATCATAAAATGTTCATTCAGGTTTTTAAGATAGATTTGGCTGAATAAAAACAAATCATGTGAAGCTAAGGAAATAAAGAACAGAACCACCATGATGAATAATGCAAAGGCAAGCGACACTAACATGGAGCAAGCTATCAGTAACGCTAGCTTTGCAATCATGTTTCTCAAAAGTAAACCCATCACTAAAACTCCTTTGAACCAATCACCGTTATTTTCCACTTCAACCCATCTTGTTCGGCAACCGCAGGCACATGCTGAATATGAAGTTTTTGCGTAATATTGCCGTATTGATCATAATAAATGCGTCCAAATAAATTTGCTGCGTCTCGTATATCACCACCTGTTAGAATAAACTTAACCCACTTGTATTGCTTATAATGAGCTTTGACCCATTCAACTTGCTGTTTATCTTCCCCATTAAAAAACATCAACACTTCTTGTAGATGAACCGTTTTAAATGGATTCACTACTGTACCCGCCTTAACTAATACCCGACCTAAATTATCCATAATAGGACGTGATAATTTAATACTGGGGTCAATGTAATAAGTTTGCGTGTCAGATTGTGTTGTCAGTGGCAAAGTCGGTGGGTGGTATACATGCTTTGCAACCCGCTTTTGCGCTTCTTTTTCGTATTGTTTGATTTGCCCTGTTTTTTGCATATAGGCTAATCGCTGTTGAATAAACTGCCTAAAGTCCTGCTCTTTAATCTCAAAGGTTTGTCCTTGAGTTGGTAAGACTTTGGCATACGCTAAAGGGGTTATAAAACTTACAGCAATGCTTAAAGCCATAACACCAGTTTTAAAATTAATAAATGGAAACAACTTATCAAACTTTGGCATTGGCTTCCCCCTTTGTATTTTGCTCAACCGCTTTTAGGTTGGCATTGATTATCTCTTGTGTGACATCAACACCGCTATAGTCATAAATGGTTGTTGCGGTAACAATATTCACACGATGCGCCAAGGCATAATCTGAAATCGTTTGCGTCAGCGCCTTGTTATACAATTTGATAAACTGTGCCTGTTGTTTTTCAGATAACTTACTGGCAAAGGCTTTGATCGGTTGGTGGATGGCTTCTTTCATATTCAAAAACACCGTATCAACCTGATCACTTTGCATCTGTTTTCCAAATATAAAAGCAAAACCTAACGTCGCCGTGAGAGCGATCATTTTGAGGATTGGGGCATTCAGTCTAAGCATACATATCACCATAATGTTTATGGGCTATCTGTTGGACAGCTTCAAAGAAAGGTACACCCTCTTTTTGCAGCTTTTGAACGGCTGAGTAATCCATGCCGTCAGATGACATCATTACTAAAGTGTATGGGTCAACAAACAAACGCTGAAAAGTTGTCAAACCCTGCCCTCGAATCTGTACCTGCGAATAGCCCGCTTCTTTAGCTTTTGGGAAATTTTTAATCACTTCCATTTCATACTCACTAAACATTTCCTTTTCTTTGTTAAAGTCAGTGAGCATCGTGTTATCTTGTTTTAACACAAGCTTTAAGGCTGCATTATCCCAAAGCTGTTGTGCCGCTGAGAATTTAAAGTAATCATTCACACCTTGTGTCACCGTGACAAATGACGCGTTGTGTCGTCTACCTGTCCTAAAGCCCTCAACCAAAAACTCAATCGCTCTAGGGTCGCCCTCAAAGAATTTCCATGCTTCATCAATCAGTGTTAATTTTTTAATGGAGCGATCTGATTCATAAACCCGCTTGCGATATTGTGAAAAAACAGATAATAAAGCCGGTGCAATCAGGTTTTTCTTATCTTTAATCTCTAGCAAATCCACCACAATAAAGCGGGCATCAGGTGATAGTTTTGAGATTTCATTAAATGCTTTACCATGTTCTGCTTTAGAGGTGTACTTATCAATATTAGCTGCAAGCACTCTAGCTGTTGGGTAACGGTCAGGATCATATAAATCATTTAGTGCATCTTGGACATCATCGATTTTGGTATCATGATTTTTACTCTCAAATGCTTTTAAAATAGCAGCCCTTAATGCTGATGAATCCTGATCTGTTGCACCCTTTTTAGGACAAGCCAACAACTCAAACAAATCAATCAAATCATCAATGCTCTCAGCGATACTTTGAATATGGGTAAATGGATTCATTGCCAAGTTATGATATTCCAAATAAATACCGCCTACCGCATCACATAACTTGCGATATGACCCGCCAATATCAATAATATAAACGTAGCCCCCGTCAAACAGCGTTGATAACGCCATCATTTGCATTAAAAAGGATTTGCCTGCGCCTGATGTGCCTGTTACCGCTACGTTAAAGTTGGTGCCCCAGTATCCCGAAAATGGGTCAACTAAGGCAAACTGTCCGCGCATACTCGGTAACAAAACCCCTTTAGGCTGACCCTGCCAATCACTTAGCATCGGCAAGTATTGCGTAGCATTCCAACTGGATATATGGTGCATCATTTGTGGTAAGGCAAAGTCATGCTGCAAGTTACCTGTAAACATAAAAGGCATGGAAACCAGAAAATAAGGCATTTGCATTCGTTTACAAACGGACAGCTTTAAACCATTAAAGCCAAAGGTATTAATCGTCTTTTCAATGTCCTCTTGGCGTTTATCTTTTTCAGAAAACAAAATAACATTGTATAGCATCTTGCATGAGCGCGTTTTTTGCTTGGTTAAATCCTCACGAAAACTTTTCCATTGAGCCGCCTGTTCTTCTGTTCCTGCAACCATATCCGCATACGAGCTTTTGGCTTTCTTGGTTAAATCACGCGTTTTACGATTGGCTTTAGATAACGCCTTACCGTGATCATCTACTTTATAAATGGCGGTAATAATGTAATTGCAATTGATGTTGTAATCAGGGTTAAAGATATTGGAGGTGTTATTTATGTTATTCCATATTTCAAAACTTGATGGCATTTTATCCAAGGTCAAAACCGTTATGTCTGTTTCAAACGCCTTGCCATTGTCATCATCACCAGTTAAACACAAATGATCTTTAAACTCCTCATCAACTTCTAAAGCAAACGCCCTATCCGTTAATTGATACTTCAAAAGCTCATCATCGTTATACTCAACTTCTTTAGGATAAATAGCCCTTGTGTTGTGTTGCGTGTAAAAATAAAGCAAGTGCATAAAATCAACCGCATCACACTGTTTGAAGCTAATACTTGACGCAGTTAATGACGCTTGAAAGGATACCTTAAAGCGATCAAATTCAATCTGTAGTTCTTTCTCAGCTTTCTTGGCATTTGGCTTATCAACGATCACATAAACTTCCGTTTGCGTAATTCTAGTATTAATTTCATCACGTGTTACAAAGCCTGAAACTGCCGCCTTTTTATAATAGGCTTCTAATGAATCCCCCAGTGTCGATAACTGATTTAATCCCTCTTGTTTAAACTGACTGGCAAAACGATCAATTTGACCACCGACTTGATTATGTTTGCAATGAATAACAGTCATAATAAAGTCATCGCTGATTTTGGTGCGTATAATGCTATCTAGCTGTTCACCGACAGCTTCATTAGCCCCTGTTAAGGGTGAAATGCGATAAACTAACCCTGCATTATGCTCATTAAAAAACAGCCCACTTTTTTCATCATAGTATTTGTAGGGCAATTCTTCTGAAAACGAGGGATATTGATATTGACTGGTATCTGTTGTTGCTTGACTGTATTTATTACTTTCGACTTCATCATGATTTGAATCAGTAACATCGGCTAAACCAAAATAGCTTAATATATTTTTAATTGGTTTAACAATGGAATCTATTAGCTCACTCATCATAAATCCTTATTTTGTTGATTATTCCGCATCGTCATAATCATCATTAGTGATTGCTTTTGCGGGTAAATTTGACCACTGAGCAGCTTGTACAACAAAGGTAATATAGCTTGAACCGTGATAACTGTTATCTTGATCTTGCCAAGGAGCAACCCACATTCTGGCATCGATCTCTTGCGTTCTAAGTGGTTGACCTGAAAATGGCGTAGGTGAGTTCCACCCCGACCAGTTACCATCGGTTGCTTTGTTGTTTGAATTTGTGCCATCGTTACCTGATGACGCTGAACCATGATTTACTGAATTTGCTGAATTTGCTGCATATGCTTGCTGAACAAAATCACCATTGGCAGTAAATTTGCGCTCACTGATCATCTTGTTAACATCTTCTACAGACTGGCAACCGCCCTGATCAGCAAAGGGGCATCGTGCTTCATTGCTAAACATGCTTGAACAGCCTGCTAGCAAAACCGTTGATCCCGCTATAAGCATAGTAACTATGCTTTTAATGCTTTTACTTCTTTTTATATACATTGAAAAACCTCGTGATTAGTTTTGTGAAAGCTCACGTTGATTCATTGATTGATTTATTGGTTTATCGAGTTAGCTGTTAGCTATTTCTGAATAGGCGTAAATAAACCTTGCCCGAGCTTTAATTGATTCGCATTAAACGCATCGTTTGCCTGTTTTTCTGCCATTGCCTTAACATCACCTGACGCTTGAGCAACTTGCTTAGTTATATCGTCCGGTGTGGTGCTATTGGCAAGTGACTGATTCCCTTGGTTTATCTGTTGCTGTGCTGTTGAAAGTGCTGAGGTAGTGGTTTGTTTTATTGCATCACCATCACCGGCAACTTTGCTACCCGAATCAATCGATTTCATCGACTCAAACCCCTGATGTGCTTTATCAATCCAAAACCCTGCTTGAAACAACACCGTGACCTTACGCCCTGCACGTGCCACCACAATCGGGTGATACATATTAGCAATTGCCATAAGGTAGTCAGTAATCTTATCTGCGGGCTTTGAAATACCTTGACCAATCCCACTTTTTAACACAGACGTAGGTGTGGTAACTACTCCTGAACCTGTCACGGTTGACGTGTTACCCGATGCAGATAGTCCATCACCAATCCCCGCAATTAACCCTGCAACAGCAGCATAGCCTAACACTGGTTTGGCTTTTAATACTGGTACACCTCGTAAATCTTGCATGGCATCTAAATCAAAAACCGCACCATATACTTTTTTCTCAAACGAGTATTTTTTACCAGCGCAAGATAAGGTTTCTAAATGTATAACATCGCTATCTGCGGATAAGTCACCATAGGTTGAGCCTAACACCACGCA
>JAQCCA010000231.1 GCA_027621155.1 Pseudomonadota bacterium
TTATTTGCGGTTTTCCAGCCACGCTGTATCCAACCATCAAGCCATTCATTGACACCTTGCTGCACATATTTGGAATCGGTGTAAAGCTCAACATCACACCTCTCTTTTAATAGCTGTAATGCTTTAATCGCTGCTAATAACTCCATGCGGTTATTGGTGGTATTATCTTCACCGCCATAAATCTCTTTGGTTTTGGCATTGTATTGCAAGATCGCGCCCCAGCCACCGCGCCCAGGATTGCCCTTACACGCGCCATCGGTATAAATGACAATTTTTTTCAATTTCTTTGCTTCGTTGCTTTTTTGAGTATTCATCTATTTATTTGTATCTTCTTTTTTACCACGTACACTTTTTTACTAGCCTAATCAAATCGTTTCACACGTCGATGACAGACATGCAAGTGCGCGTGTTTATTAAAATATTGTTGATGATAGTCTTCAGCCAACCAAAATGGGTGAAGATTGGCATCAATTAATTGTGTTGCAATCGTTAAACCTCGTGCTTCAAGGCAATCAATTACTTGTTCGCAAGTCATTTTTTCCGTGTCATTTGTATATAAAATAGCACTTAAATATTGCGAACCGATATCAACACCTTGACCATCTTGCTGTGTTGGATCATGAATTTCAAAAAAGAGTTTCACCAAGGCTTCATAACTCACAAACTTGCGATCATACTCAACTCTAACGACTTCCAAATGCTCAGTTTGTCCTGTTTTCACGTCATGATAATTAGGATTCTGGGTCTTGCCCGCCATATAGCCAACTGCCGTTTTGACAACGCCTTTTTCTTTCATAAAGTAATGCTCGACACCCCAAAAGCACCCTGCCGCAAAATAAGCAACATTTAGCTGATCTGACACTTAAAACTCCTCCAAGCACGGTTTTGCCTTAATATTTTGATAGATCATATTAACACTATTGATAAATGTTTCTAGTTCATTATCAACAATATTAATGTGCCCCATCTTACGTCCTGCTCTTAAGCTCTTGCCATAACTTTTGGCATGGCTATTAACAGGTAGCTGTATATCTGGCACATCTTCAGCAATCAGATTAATCATTAATATATGTTGCGCTAATGTTTTGATATCAGCAACGTTTTCACCACAAATCGCCCGCATATGGTTTTCAAATTGGCTGACATTAGCGCCATTGATCGACCAATGTCCAGAGTTATGCACGCGTGGTGCCATTTCATTAGCAAAAAGCTGATTATTTTTAACAAAAAACTCAATGGCAAAGGTGCCGACATAATCAAAGTGTTCGAGCAAGCGCTTCACTGCTTCTTGCGCATCAACACTTAGTTCATTTTTTTCCATCAACACATGCGTTTCACGTAAAATGCCATCGCGATGCTCATTTCTAACCAAAGGATAAAAGGCAATACGCCCAAACTGATCACGTGACGCAATTTGTGAGACTTCATAATCAAATAGCACGAAACTCTCCGCAATTAGGGGATGCTCTCCCAGAGCTTCCCATGCTTTTTCTAAACACTCCGGCGTTTTAATAACATACTGCCCCTTGCCATCATAACCAAAGCGCCTGGTTTTAATAATAAACGGCAAGCTTAATAACTTGGCAGCCTTTTGAAGTTCAGCAAAAGAGTCTACCGCCATATAATCATTAGTATTAATATCAAGTCGTTTAAAATTATCCTTTTCTAACAAACGATCTTGCGCAACACTTAAGACCTCAATCGTTGGAAAGACACGTGTTTTTTGTGATACTGTCTGCAACAGGTCAACTGAGATATTTTCAATCTCATAAGTCACGACATCATAATGCTGAAGCTTATCCTGCCAACGATTTATTTCCTCTGGGGTGCTCTTACCATAGCGATCAATCTCTGGCAAAGGATATGTATCAATACTCACATTTAAATCTTTAGCACTATCAATCATCATCTGTGCCAGCTGTCCATTTCCTAATATTGCGATTTTCATTGTTTATTACCCTAAGTTTATTCCACAACGTAATGACCTAATCACCTCTCCCCTTGCGGGAGAGGTCGCATTGTATAGCAATGCGGGTGAGGGGGATATCTCATTAATCAGTTTACTTGTAGCTCATCTTCGGTTATCACTTTAATACCAAGCGCTTGGGCCTTAGCTAATTTGGAACCAGCCTTTTCCCCTGCAATGAGAAAATCAGTTTTGCTTGATACACTGCCACTACATTTAGCACCCAATGCCTCAAGCTTCTCTTTAAGCTCATCGCGTGTAAACTCAGTAAAGCTACCAGTAATTACAACAGTTTTACCAAAAAATGGATTATCAACAACAGTTTCTGCTACTTCAGTCTCAACTCTCTTGGGTTCAATAATCGTAATGCCTGCGGCAATCAACGCATCAACGAGTTGGATATTTAATTGGTCTTGCCAAAAAGCTTTAATATGATTTGCCATCACCTCACCGATATCATAAATCGATATCAACTCTTCAAGAGTGGCATTTTTAATCGCCTCTAGTGACCCAAAGTGATTAGCAAGTGCTTTAGCACTCACCTCACCAATATCTTTAATACCTAAGGCATAGATAAAACGATGCAATAGCACGGTTTTGCTTTTTTCCAAAGCATCTAATAAGTTTAATGACGACTTACGTCCCATACGCTCTAACTGACTTAAAACAGGTAAATTTAAAGCATACAAATCAGCCGGCGTTTTAATCATCTCTTTATCGACTAACTGCTCAACGATTTTATCGCCCATACCATCAATATCCATTGCCTTGCGTGAAGCAAAGTGCTTAATGCGCTCTTTGCGTTGTGCCCGACAATGCCATCCGCCTGTACAACGCGCAATTGCCTGATCGTTGATATACTCAATATTTGATTGGCACATAGGGCACACCTTGGGCATCACTATTTCTTGTGTTGTGTTGGTATTACGATATTCAGGCAATGAACGTACCACCTCAGGGATGACATCTCCCGCGCGACGCACAATCACGCGATCATGCACTTTGATATCTTTGCGCTTAATCTCATCGATATTATGTAATGTTGCATTTGAAACAATCACGCCACCTACAGCAACTGGCTTAAGCCTTGCCACTGGAGTCACCGCTCCCGTGCGCCCGACTTGAAAATCAACGGCTAAAATTTCTGACTCGACTTCTTCAGCGGGAAATTTATGCGCCAATGCCCAACGTGGTGCTTTGGCAATAAAGCCTGCTTTAGTTTGTAAATCCAAACGATTTAATTTATAGACCAAACCATCAATATCATAAGGCAAATCGGCACGCTTCTGACTCATGCGTTGATAGTAATCAAGTAAGCCCTCTTCTCCATCAACCACTTCAACCTCATCGGTTAATTGAAAGCCCCATAGCTTTAATTGTTGCATTAATTCATATTGGGTTTGGGGTAAGTTAAAGCCACTATATGCACCAATGCCATAAGCATACATCTTTAATTTACGCTTGGCAGCAATGCGCGAATCAAGTTGCCTCACACTGCCCGCTGCAGCATTTCTGGGATTGGCAAAAACTTTTTCATCACGCGCTTCAGCGGTTTGATTAAGCGCTAGAAAATCCTGCTTATTAATAACAATTTCACCACGTACTTCAATCTCTTCGGGCAGATCATCAC
>JAQCCA010000232.1 GCA_027621155.1 Pseudomonadota bacterium
TATTTATCGCCATGCAGTACTAAAAATCTAATCAACTGATAACGCTCCTTGCTACTTTTAAACCGATCCCTAAATAACCACAGCTTTAAACGCTTGCTCTGTGGACATTGGCATTCTAAATATAACGTGCCTGCAATCATAATGCTACGGCGAACTGTCACATCGTTATGCCACTGTGCTCCATAGCGCAGATTAATTTTACGTGTATGCGCAGTTTCAATTAAAATAATTTCGTTTAATTGACTACTCGATAAATACTTTAATAACATGCCAATAAGGGCAATAGCCCATAGTATAAAAGCGCTATAAAAAAGTACTGCGTGCAGAAGCTCAAAAATAATAAAAAGACAAAAGCTAAATAATAAGATGATGACGACAAACTGGATGAAAGATCGTTTTAATGCCACTTTCACCGTCGTCATTGATTTACTCTACTGTTTTCAATATGGTTACAGTCAACTTGGTCGTTTCTTTGATTGACTTACAGAACGTCTCTTTAATCAAGAAAATACTAATTAATACACCAATAGCTATCACGGCAATAATTAATAAAAAGCCATGCTGATAATTAGCAACACTTAAAGCGTGCCCTTTTGACAAATAGGCAAGCACTCCACCGATTAAAGGCGCCATCAAAGAGGTCACGAGCATAATCATCGCATTATTAAGACCCAAGCCTGCTGCTAGATAGTTGTTATTGCATTGCTCAGCCATAATCGCAAAACCAATACTCTGACCACTGGCACCAATACCAAGACCAAAAAAGGCAATACTAATGACGATAATATTGACCGGAAAATAGGTAATGCATAAAACCGACAACACACAAACAACTGCGGCAAACACCATCATGCGTTTACGCTTACTGGTGCGATCTGAGATAAAGCCCAAAAGTGGGCAGCCAATAGCATAACCAAGCCATGATATTGTCAACATATAGGATGAAACATCCGAGCTAAAACCATGCAACATCAAAAACGCTTTACCACTGTTTTCAGAAAAATACTCGATGGCAAAATAAACACAAGCTTAATAGCAAGCAATATACCAAACCTGAGGTTGGCGCATTAGCTGCCCTAGATTAACTTGCAAACGCTCTTGTCGTTTTAAAATGCGAAAACTTCCCGTGTAATCTGTATTATTGCGAACGATGAGAAGCACAATAATCGCAATCACAATACCAATAGCACCTAACGCATAAAAAATATAACGCCACGGCAAATCAGAATGTGAAGATAGGCTATTTAACGGACCTGCGGCGAGCATTGGTCCCATCGTACCGATAAACTGTGACAAACCAATAAACAATGCAATATGTTTGCGTGGCATCCAGTCATATACAGCCACTAATAAACAGATAAAACCGAAAGATGAACCAAGCCCCATTAATACTCGAAAGACAAAAGCACTATCAAAGCCAAAGCTCATACCAAAGCCAGTAACTGCCAACGCACAGAAAAATACAGCTACGAATAATGCTTTTTTTAAACCTAAACGATCGGTGATAATACCTACTGGAATTTGCATCACCCCATAAGCAAGCTGGTAAGCGGTTGAGCTTAGGATGGCAAATGTCACAAGATTTAAATTAAGATCTTGAATAATAGGATGCTCAAATGTGCCCAAAATCGTTCTAAGTAAAAACTCATACATGAAGAATAACGCACACACCAACCAAATGATCGTGCCGATAAAACTCATTTTTTGATTTTGACTCATATTATTCGTCAACCTCAGGTTTATTCTCTTCCCATTCCTCTAAAATCTCTTCAGCCTTTTGGTTATCAATAAATGATGCTACCTTAAAGATCGACACCCCTTCCTGAATCAATGGCGAGCGGTTGATCCCAACAATCACCCCATCAAGATCTGATTTGATTACTGTTGCATTCTCATTACTAAATGGATCTGTCAAGCGCCCAATTTTATCACCTTTTTTGATTGACTCACCCAATGCCACTTCACTGTGCAAGACACCTGATGATGACGAAATAAGCCAATCATCATCCTTTGAGAATACAGGTGTCACACTATCATCGATTTCACCACTGAGCATCCCAAGTTTGCACATTACATTTTTAATGCCATCTAAACCAACCTGAATCGCCGTTTGGTCAAAACGTTGTGCCTCGCCTGCTTCATATACCAATAAAGGAATATTCAAACTCTCTGCAGTGACACGAATACCGCTTTGCTTAGTCTCAACCTCAGTAATCACCGGTGCTTGGAATGCTTTGGCTAATTTCTTCGCCTCAACATTATCAAAGTTGCAATACACTTGTGGCAAAATCTCATGATTCAGCGACCCCGTATTTAACTCAATACAGCAGTCAATTTGTGTCAATATTTCTTTGGTAAAGATATGTGCAATACGCTCACCAAAACTGCCATGCTCGTCGCCTGGAAAACAAGCACTTAGTCTAACACCACTTGGCGTTGGCTTCGGGAAATGTGACAAACCATAAACATTTAAAACTGGGATGGCGATCAATGTCCCCTGCAGCTCATCAGCAGAGATATCATCATATAACTGATTAGCGATTTCCAATCCATTAAACTCATTACCATCGACCATTGCAAAGACTAAGAGTTTACGTCCACTTTGTTTGCCATTAATTACCTTGATTGGCATATACATTGGTGAGCATGAATATTGCTCAGGCAAGGGCAATGCCAATGTCGCTTTCTCACCAGGGTGAACACTAGCATCACAAATTTTAAAACTACTATTTTTCATTTTTTATTACTGACCTTATTTGTTTTATTTTAATCTCAGCAGCATTCCAGAGTTTTTAAAACCTTAAATCTCGAATAATTGAACATTGAAAATTATGTAGAAAGAGTATAGCCATTATTGACATAAGCTAAACAGTAAAACACATAAATTTTTACTTTTTAATATAAAAAGAGCATTAAAGCGCCTAGATTTTTTCACATAAACCATCATATTGCCCAAGATTATTATGACGCATAACTGTCTTTAAAATCGTCGCATATTCATCACCTTTCAAGCCTGAATAAGACTGCAAATAATCTGCTAAGTCATAGCCATTCAACATAATCAACTGCGCTCGTTGCTCTCTGAACTCAGCATAGGGCGCCAAAGTATTAAGCACTCGATAATAATCTGCAATGCCAGCACTCACATCCGTAAATTTACTGACTTCATCAATCACTCCTAGTGTTGGATATTTAGGTGCAATACCACAACCTTGTGAGAAGCAATGTAATCCGAAATAATTTTTGCCATGCACCGCAAAACGCGAACCACCCCAATTACTCTCAACAATTGCCTGCGCCAAAGTCAAGCTTTCAGGAATAACGTTCACCCTTAACAATAGATGATTAATCAAACTGCTATCATTCTTTGCGTAAGCTTGTAGCGCATAAACATCTGCCAACTTGTTCAAACGTACTTTATCTTGACGAGTAACACTAGGCTTTGACTCTAATGTTAATAAAAAGTCTCGATCTTTGAGAATCTGTCGATTGATCGGACACATCTTAGTAAGTATCGTAGTAACTGCCCAGCAGCTTGTTAATTGAACTGTGGGATTTTGCCATTAAAGACACCTGCAATGGTAT